>DAOUHZ010000180.1:0-6418 GCA_034428455.1 Dehalococcoidia bacterium | reverse complement strand
CAACACGCCGGCGGAAGTGGCGGAGGCCAGCGACGTTACCTTCACGTCGCTGCCGGGTCCCTATGAGGTGGAGGCGGTGTCGACGGGCGCTTCGGGAGTGCTGGAGGGTATCAAGCCGGGCAGCGTGTACATTGATCTGTCGTCGAGCCGGCCGACGCTGATCCGGGAGATCGAGCCGCAGTTCCGGGCCAAAGGGTGTCACGTTTTGGACGCGCCGGTGAGCGGAGGCAAGACGGGAGCAGCGTCGGGGAACCTGGCAGTGATGGTGGGAGGAGATCGTGAGGTATTTGATCGGGTGAAGCCGATCCTGGATGCCTTTGGAGACAAAGTGTTCTACGCCGGTGAGATCGGAGCGGGCAGCGTGGCGAAGCTGGTGCACAACATGATTGGTCACAGCGTGCGGCAGGCGATTGCGGAGGGACTGACCCTGGGCGTCAAGGCGGGTGTGGACCCCGAGCCGTTGTGGGAATGCGTGAGACGCGGGGCGTTGGGCCGGATGTCCTTCCTGCACGAAGGGTTAGCGCGGACAATGTTCCGCGGGGAGTTTGAGCCGGCGAGTTTCGCGTTGAACCTGGCCCACAAGGACATCTCGCTGGCGACGGAACTGGCCCGGGAATACGACGTGCCCATGCCAATGTCGACCCTGGCGCAGCAGATTTCGCTGCAAGCCATGAACCGCGGCTGGGGCCAAGCCGACAGCAGCAGCACCGTGCGGCTCCAGGAGGAGCAGGCTGGGGTTGAGGTGCGCGCGCCGCAGGTGGACCCGGAGCGGGCAGCGCGGTTTATCACCACGCATCCGGACGCGGAGTAGGGGCAGCGGAAGGCCTGATTAACGAGAAAGGGGAGCCGGAGCGCGCCGATGAGAATGCCACCGGGGATCAAAGGGTTCAAGATGGTTTTGGCTGTCGTGCTCTGGCTCGGGTTGTCGTTATACATGGCAGGACACGATCTGATCGGCTTTAACCTGCTCACCCTGATCCAGGTGGTGCATGGAACGTTGCTCCTCGGTTTTTGCCACTGGGCTGTGACCACTCGTCATGACAAAGACAGTTCCAACATGGAAGAATCGCCGCCCAGTGACGGTCGCGAATGACCTTTACTCAACGTCCCAGCAAATTGCTAAATCAGCCCACAGAGCCGAGGCAAGGCTTTCGGTGGGCACTATGGGGACTGATAGCGCCCAGCCGGATCACTTTGGAAGCGGTCGGCGTCACCGAACGCTGACCAGATCGGCAACGGTCCCCTTTTTATTGCTGTCAGGTTGCCAGCCGCCGCATCTGCGCCGACACCAGGTCGACGAACAGGACGAGGACCAGGTACCAGAAGAGGATGAGCGTGACCTCGGTGAACTTGAAGTGGCTCATGGCGAGGCGGAACTCGGTGCCCAGGCCGCCGGCGGCGACGAAACCGACCACGATGGTGGTGCGGATGATTACCTCCCAGCGGTAGAACAAGTAGGTGATGAACTTGGGCAGGGCCTCGGGAAGCACTCCGTAAAGCAGCACCTGCATCCGCCCGGCGCCGGTGGAACGCAGGGCGCGCATCGGGCGGGTGTCGAGCCCTTCCACGATTTCGGAACCCAGCTTGCCCAGGATGCCGCCGTTGTGGATGGCAAGGGCGATCACCCCCGGGAGGGTTCCCTGGGTAAAGACGAACACCAGGATCATGGCCCAAACCAGTTCCGGCACGGCGCGGCTGACGGTGAATAGCGCGCGGATCAGGAAGAAAGGCGCCGTCCAGAACGGGGAACGGTAGGGCGCGAGGCTGCCCATCATCACGTTGCGGGCGCCGAACATGAACAGCGCCAGGGCTCCCAACGCGGCCAGGCCGGCGGCCGCCACGCTCATGGCCAGGGTTTCGCCCGCCAGACGCGCTTTCTCTGCCCATTCATCCGGTTTGTAGAACGCGGGAGTGGCTGAAGTTTCGGCGCCGATCAGGCCGCCGGCGAAATCCGCAGCCTTGGAGATTGGTTCCAGCGAGAACAGGTTTCGACTGGGGTAATGGTCATCGCCGATGATCGTGGCCCACGCGGCGATTGCCATCACCAAAGCGACGGCGGCCGATGCGGCGAGGAATCCGATGCGGCGAGCCGGAGCGATCGGGGTCGTGGCTCCGCCGCGAGATACGGGTTCACCCCGGCCGTATTGCATAGTCATGAGCCTAACCCTGCTCGATGGCGACGCGGCGGCGGACCAACGAGCTCCACAGGTCCACCACCATCACCAGGGCGATGAGGAAATAGACGAAGGTCCACATGCGGCTGTAGTCGATGTCCTGCAATGAAATCTGGATGTTGTGGCCGAGGCCGCCCAGACCGACGAAGCTCAGGATGGCAGCGGACCGTATCCCGCATTCCAGACGGTAGAAGGTATAACTGAGCATGTCGGGCAGCGCCATGGGGAGTCGGCCAAACCAGAAAACCCGCCATTCGGACGCGCCGGCGCTCCGCAAGGCGCGCAGCGGGGCGTCCGGCACATCCTGGAGCAGTTCGGTGTAGATGCGGCCGAGGATGCCTCCGTAGGGGATACCCAGGGCGAGGACGCCGGCCATGGGAGACAGGCCAAGGGCAGCCACAAACAACCACGCCCACACCAGTTCGTGAATGGCGCGGAATACCGCAAGCGCGAAGCGCGCCGTCGATATGTTCCACCGCCGGGCCCAGGGGGACCGAACCAGGGTTCCCGATCCAATCACACCCAGAGGCAGGCCGATGATGAGCGCTAGGGTCATACCGGCCCAGGCATAGGCCAGGGTGGTCCAGGTGGACCGGGCCCCGATGGACAGCACATCGAGGCTCAACTGCGGCTGGAAGGCAGCCGTCAGGATCTGGCCGACGGCACGGATACCGCCGGTGTTGAGGACGCCGTCATCCCAACCGATGCCCACCAAGCTGACCGCGAAAGCGATCAGCAGAATTGCGGTCAGCGCGCCACGTCCCCCTAGGGATCCCCCGTGCGCGCGCTCATTCATCCCGAAGGCCCTCCAAAGCGTAGAGGGCGTTCAGTTGATCATCGGTGACCAGCCGGGAGGGCAAGTCGAATTCGCGTTCGCCGTTGCGGAGGCCAATCAGGCGTCCGAAGTAAGTTCGCGCCACGTCGGTGGAATGGACGGTGGCCACCAGGGTTTTTCCAGCCTGGCGAGCCGACTCGCTCAGGATACCCATCACCTCTTCGGCCCGGGCCGGGTCCAGGGACGAAACCGGTTCATCGGCGACGATGATGGCGGGATCCTGCACCAGAAGGCGAGCCACGGCCACTCGTTGCTGCTCGCCTCCGGAGAGGAAGCCGGCGCGGACCCGGGCGCGATCCCCGACCCCCACTTGTTCCAGGGCGGTCATGCCCACCTGCCGGTCCTGGGGCCACACCAGGGAGACCACCGATTTGAGGAGTCCCCAGTCGCCCAACCGCCCGGCCAGCACGTTTTGCAAGGACGAGAGGTTGGGCACGAGGTCGTATTGCTGGTGGATCATGCCCACCTCGCGGGAGAGTTCCCGACCCGGATGCAGGCCGGCCAGGTTTCTACCGCGGAGGTGGATGGATCCCTCGGAGGGCTCCAACTCGCCAGCGATCATGGACAGCAGCGTGGTTTTGCCGCTGCCGCTGGGTCCCAGCAGCGCGACGGTTTCGCCCGGCTGGACAGTCAGCGAAAGCGGTCGAACTGCCTCAACATCGCCGTAGGTTTTGCCGACGCCATCGATCAGAATCGCCGGATGGCTACTGTTCGGAGATGAGGCCGAGACCGCGGGCGATATTTTCGATGGGGAGGTAGTTTTCATTTGAGGTGGGAATGAACCGGTCGGCCTGGAAGGCGTTCATGATTTCCTGATCGCGGCCGCCGTTGGCGGCGTTGAGCTTGAGGAGGGCATCCACCACCTTCTGGGTGAACCCGGAGCCGTAGATGTCGTCCAGTCCTGGCCGGACCACCCAGTGGTAGTCGACGTAGCCGGGGGAGGTGTAAAAGGCCGTGACTTTGGAGGCGTCAACGTCACCCTTTTCCATTCGGGTCTTCCAAACGTTGGCGTTCAGAGCTCCGGCCTCCACGGCTCCAGCTTCCACCTGTTTCCAGGTGGCATCATGGGAGCCGCTGTAGGCCACGCTCGCGAAATCGTCCTCGGGCACGATTCCCTCCTGGCCCAGGAAAAAGCGGGGCATCAGGTTGCCGGAGGTCGAACTTTCGCTGCCGAAGGTGAAGGTGCGCCCTTTGAGGTCGGCCAACGAGGATATGCCGGAGTCGGGAGCGGCGACGAACACCGAGGTGAAGTTTTCATCGGTGCTGCGCTGGGCCACGGCATTTGAGCCGGGGACCGCGAGCCTCGCCTGGACGCCGGTCAGGCCGCCGTACCAGGCCAGCTGGACGTCGTTGTTATCCCATCCGGTGACCAGGGCCGCGTAGGATTGGGAGGGAAGGTAGCGGACGGTGGCTCCGGTTTCCTCGCTGATGTGCTCGGCAAGGAGATTGAAACGGGCTTCCAGGACGGCCACGTCCTGGTCGGGGATGCCGCCGAGGTAAAGTACGGGCAGTTCTTCTTCGGCGCAGGCGACGAGCGCCAGCAAGGCCGAGATCAGTACAAGGATCGCGACCGCGCGCGCCAGGGGTTTATGTAACATGTGCGTTTCACCATCATTCGTCGGGAGAGGACGTCAGACGCCCTGATGATCCGGGGAAGACGGGAAACGCGAACGCAGCAGAATAGGGGCTAGTTGCTCACCCGGCGCGCGATGCACCCGCCCACCACTCGACCCGGAGTGGTCGGCAGGGCGTTCAAGTGAATCCGGAACCCGCGCTGCGCATACGGCGACGAATGATACCCAGCATGGGCGGCGGCGTCAACGCGAGCAGACGCTCACGCGTATCCAGTTCGCAGCCGGGCCGGCTACTGGCCAGTCACATTGAGCAGGGCCTGGCGCTTCTCGTTGCGCACGGCGTTCAGGGCGCGTTCCAGCGCAGCCGGCACGTCCGCTGGATCCTCAACCCGCTCGCCGTATCCGCCGGCAGCCTGGCAGATCAATTCATACTGGAAGGACTGGGACAGGGTTGTAATCGCGAAATTGTCGTTCTGCACCGCGTAGCCATCGGCGTAGGTGCCGCGGGTCGCGCTTTGAACAGCGTTCCAGATGCCGTTGTTCCACACGATGGTCAGGATGGGTAGGCCCTGCGCGTCGGACACGATGTGCCCGGCGGTGCCGGAACCGAATATGTACGACCCGTCGCCGACGCAGCAGATCACAGTCTGGTCCGGGTCGGCCAGCTTAGCTCCCAGCGCCGCGCCAATCCCCCAGCCCAGGCCGCCGGATACCGGCACGCCGAAGAAGCTTCCCGGCTTCCTGATGTCGATTTGCACGGCGTCGATGCCCAGTTCGTTCAGCACGATGGTGTCGTCGTCCAGCACGTCGGACAGGCATCTGGTGAACCACGATTTGCTGATTGGAGTCTGTTCACTGGCGGCGTTGGCTTGACGTAGCCATCCGGCGCGCATCTCGTCGTTGCGACTTGCCCAGCTAATAGCACGTTTTTCCGCTGCGTTCGTGTCGACGCCGATCTCCCGTACCCCGTCCAGGAGAGCCTGAAGAACCAGGCGAGGAGTGCCGGCAAGGTTCAGGTCAACCTGGAACCCGCGCACCGGATAGGCCGAAAAGAGCGGATCGTCGCCGATGCCAATGACCGTGCTGTCCTCGGACAGGTGATGACGCTTGGGAGTCCAGGGCACGTCGGCTTCAAGCACCACTACCGCATCCGCGTCGGCCAGGGCCGGCCCGATGTCCGACCCGGCGTATAGAGCGTGGTTCTTCGGGAAGTTGGCGTACAGCGCGCCAGACTCGAACACCGCCATGCCCAGCAGCTCGGACAGTTCAACCAGCGGCGCGACGGCCCGGGGGTCCTTGCCTCCTCCGCGGGTAACCAGGATGGGATTGCGCGCGCCGGCCAGCGTTCGAGCGGCCTGATTGATGGTTTCGGGGGTGGGCAGACGGTCGCCGGACTTCTGCTGGCGGGATGCGTCGCGGTACGATAGCCCCTCGATCTCCTCGGCCAGCACCTCCCGGGGCAGGGTCAGATAAACCGGTCCAGCAGGGGGACTCTCGGCGATGGCGAAGGCACGGTCCACCAGGTTTTCCAGGTCGGCGCCGTGGCGGAGTTCATAGTCCCACTTGACCCACTCGCGCACCATGGCGGCCTGGTCAAAGGACTCCTGCGCCCAGTGGATGCTGCCGTCCCGGGAACCCCGGGCGTCTCCCTCGGTGATGGGCGTGCGGCCGGCGCTGAAGAGCATGGGCACGTTGGAGCGGGCCGCGTTGACGATGCCCCCGATGGCGTTGGCGGTGCCAGGAACGGTGTGCACCATCACCACCTGGGGACGCCCGGTGATCATGGTGTAGCCGTGAGCCATGCTCACGGCGGTGACCTCGTGGGGCACCGGGAC
>DAOUHZ010000179.1:0-6509 GCA_034428455.1 Dehalococcoidia bacterium | reverse complement strand
TCCATTCCTCCCCCGCCATCATCCAGCGCTTCATCGATTCCGGGGTCGCGGCCAGCGGCGGCGGGTTGAGCCATTTCGCGGCGGCCATGGCCCAAGCCACCCTGGACTTGGGGCTCCTCCAGGAGAACCTCACCAACCTGCGGCGCGTCTACACAACGCGACGAGACGCGGTTGCTCAGATATTGTCCACCGACCTGGCCGGTCAGCTCCACTTTAATCAGCCCGAAGGTGGCTACTTTTTCTGGCTCACACTGGCAGATGGAGTGGACGCTGACGAATTGCTGCCAATCGCCCAGAAGGCCGGCGTATCCTACCGTCCTGGAACGGCCTTCTCGTCAATTGGCGCTTTCCGGGGCAGTCTCCGGATCAGCTTCTCGCTGTACGACGTAGGCGATTTGGCCGAAGCATTACACCGATTGGGTCAGGTCATTCGCTCGGCCTGATCCGACGCGCTATCCGCGATCCGCAGCAGGGTTACGGGGGTTAGTTTCCCTGGTCCCCTAGCGGTTCCGCGCCGCCGGCATCCCCAGCCGGCGCTCGGTGCCGTTGGCGATGCGCCGGATGTTGTCCCGGTGTTGCCAGATGATGACGGCGCCGCCCACGCACGCGTACAGCGTGTACAGGTGGCTGTGTCCGATAAGCAGCATGAGGGCAAGGCTGAGAACCGCTACCGTCAGCACTCCGACAATGCTGCCCAATGACAGTATCCGGCTGGACAGCGTGATGACCAGGAACAGCGCCCCGCCGGCCAGTGCGACCCAGGGGGCCATCACCGAGAGCGCGCCAAATCCGGGGAGGATGCCGCGCCCTCCGCGGAACCGGAGGAATACGGGCCAATTGTGTCCGCACAACGCCAGCAGCGCCGCAGCCACTTCGGCCGCTCCCAACCCTATGGCCGTCCTCGCCAGCATTACGCAGAGCACGCCTTTGCCAGCGTCCAGCAGGAACACCAGCGTCGCAGCCTTGCCGCCGGAGGTCCGCAGTATGTTGGACATGCCTGTCCGCCCACTGCCAAAGTCGCGGATGTCCTCCCCCATGGCCAGGTTCACGAAGATATAACCCCACGAGATCGAGCCGATCAAATACGCGATCACACCTACTGCAGCATAGATGAACGGTTGCGGCACCGCCTGAGCGTCAATGCTCGCCAGAGTGGCGCCTACCGCCGCCAGCAACGGCAGCGCGACCAGCATCGCGATGGTGGCGGACGACGCTCGACGCAACAGGGTCATGGTCAACCGGCTACCTGGCCCGGTTTCGGATGCCGGACCTCGAGGGTCTTTCTGCTCGCTCCGGCCGGAAAATCAATCTCAAATGCGTCCGGTCAAAGCCGAACCGGTCGCGGATCTGGTTTTCCAGATACCGCTGGTAGGAGAAGTGCAGGAGATTGGGATCGTTGACGGAGAAGACAAAGGTCGGCGGGTTTACGCCCACCTGCCGCACGCGGCGGATGCGCAGCCGATTGCGGATGTTGCCTCGCTGCGAAGGCGGAGTGTGGGTCGACACCGCGTCGGCCAGCAGGTATTGCAGATCACGGAAGGGCACCCGCTTCTGCCGCTCTTGCCACAATGACAGGGTAGTGTCCAGCAGTTCATCGATACCTTCGCCCGTGAGCGCCGACGTGAAGCACACGGGCACATAGGACATGAAGTGCAGCCGTTCCTGGACCCGGTGCAGGCTTCGTTCCATGCGGAATCGGTTGCGGTTGACCAGGTCCCACTTGTTCACCACCACGATCAGACCGCGATTGGTGTCCCACGCCAGTCCTGCGATATGCGCGTCCTGTGCCGTCGCGAGCTCGGTGGCGTCGGTGATCAGCAGGGTGATGTCGCTGCGATGCACGGCGTTCACCGCCCGCAGGACGCTGTATTTCTCGATCCCTCGCTGCACCTGGCCGGGCCGCCGGATTCCAGCCGTGTCCACCAGCGTGATGGTATGGTCTCTGTAGGAAATCTGCGTGTCCAAAGCATCGCGTGTGGTTCCGGCAACCGGGCTGACGATGCTGCGCTCCTCGCCGATGATGGCGTTGGTGAGCATTGACTTGCCCACGTTGGTGCGCCCGACTATAGAGAGGCTGAGCTCCGTGGGAGGCGTCCACACCTCTTCCTCGACAGTTTCTTCGTCGCCGCCGTCATCCCACCACTCATCCTCGGGCGCCGTTTCTCCGTCGGGCGCATCTTCCCAGAGATCGGCCAGTTCGGGCCTGGGCAGCTGCTCGACAATCCGCTCCAGCAGGTCGTACACACCATAATTGTGGTACGCGGAGATGAACGCCGTTTCGTTGATCCCCAGGCCGTAGAACTCGGACGCCGCCAGCTCCCGGTTGTCGTTATCCACCTTGTTGACAGCCAGCAGAATGGGTTTGTCGGTGCGTCGCAGCCGCTGCGCCACCGCTTCGTCCGTCGCCGTGACGCCCTGGATGGCGTCGGTCAGGAACACGATCACGTCGGCGGCGCCCATCGCCATGTCGGCCTGCTGCTGGACCCGCTGGGGAATGTAGCCGTCGGGATCGTCCTCCAGCCCGCCGGTGTCGATGAGCAGGAACGGCCGTCCTTTCCAGGAGGCCCGGGCAATCAGCCGGTCGCGGGTGGTTCCGGCTACTTCCGAAACGATGGCATGTCGCCGGGAAAGAATGCGGTTGAACAGTGAGGACTTGCCCACGTTGGGGCGACCGATGATGGCCACCATCGGGTCCACGGTGGGAACCGGTGCACGCCGTACCACCGTCTCCGGCATGATTTCCGCCGTGGTTTCGTCGAGAGATGTCATAAGGGATCCGCGCGTTTCGTGAGTTCGGCTGCTATTTATTTGTCGGTCGCATCGTGTTTCAACGAGAAACCTACGGCAGACGTGTCGCCAATCTGCAAACCGTCATCGCCGGTGAGCGACCGCAACCGCCGCAATTGGGTATTGCTGGCAATAGTGAACGGACGCGGCAGGGCCTCCGGCAGCGCTTCCAGGATCGGCATCACGTCCTCAACTTTGTCCAGCATTTCGGCCAATTCTTCGGGATGGTAGTAGTTCTCGTAAAAGTTCTGATGGCCGACCCGGTATGCCTCCGAAAGGGCTTCCTGCAGGTCAACGTTTGGGGTTTCAGCCATTATCTGAAGCCCCACGTTATGTATGTCCTGATGGTTCTTGTGCCGCCAGCCGCGCTGCTCCGCGATGGCTTTCAGAGGCTGCACCACAGCGCCCCAGGCTTTTTCGCCGGCTTGCAGGCGGTTTCCATTTTCCAGTTCTTCGCGGGCATGGATGATGAAACGCCGGCTGATCCGGCGACGGTCGTCCAGGCTTTGTTCGCCAGGTTCGGGCAAATCAGGAGCGACGAGCATATCAGCCTCTTGTTTTCTCCATGCTGAATCGGCGGCTTGCCGCGGATGTAGCTTCGACTCCGCGGCAGCGGGTTCCTATGCCAGCAGAAACTCCAGCACCGCCTTCTGCGCGTGCAGCCGGTTGTGGGCCTGCTGGTAGGCCACGGACTGCGGGTGTTCCAGCATCCCGGGAGGCACCTCTTCGCCGTAGTGCGCCGGCATATCGTGCATGAAGCAGGCTCCTGGGGCTGCCTGGGTCATCAGCGCACCGTCCACGGTATAACCCTGGAAAGCCTTGAGGCGCTCTTCGGTCTCCGCTTCGTCTCCCATGCTGGTCCAGACGTCCGTGTACACGACGTTGGCGTCGATGACGGCGTCGGACGGACGCACCAGCGGGTGCACCGTCGGCCGAGCGCCTCCATCCGAGCGTGTCCCTCGTTCGCTGGCAGCGTCGAATGTCTGTTCCTCAAGCTGGTAGCCGTGAGGCGCGGCGATGGAGAAGTTCATCCCAACTGCCGGCGCGCCCAGGCAGAGGCTTCTTGCCACGTTGTTGCCGTCGCCGATATAGGCCAGGTTCAGTCCGTCGGTCTTGCCGTGGGTTTCCGCGATGGTTAGCAGATCGGCCATGGTCTGGCAGGGATGCTCCACGTCGGACAGGGCGTTGATGACGGGCACGTCGCCGTACTGCGCCAGTTCGACCAGCGAGTCGTGGGAGTTGACACGAGCCACGATGCAGTCCACATACCCGCTCAACACCCGCGCCACGTCGGAAACCGGCTCGCGTTGCCCCAGTCCCACCTCGTCCTGGCCCATGTACAGGCTGAACCCGCCCAGTTCGGCGATACCGATCTGGAAACTGACCCGGGTACGCAGAGAGGGCTTTTCGAACAGCAACGCCACGCGCTTGCCGGCCAGGGAAGTGGCGCTTCCCGGCAGCGCCGCTTTCAACTCCTGCGCTCGGTCAATCAGCCTCCGGGTTTCGTCTGGAGTTATGTCGGTGATGGACAGAAAATCCCTTTTGGAACTCATGGTGTGGGTCCTGTGGAAACTGGAAGCCAGGACAGGTTCTGATCTGTCGTGCCGGCGTTCTGTTGGTTGCGACCACCGCAGACAGATAGCCGTCGCCGAATTGGCGGCGTCGATATGATAGCATACGGGCCGCCGACACTGGAAAAGGCCAACGCGACACAGGAGTAACGATGACTGAACCAACTGACAATCGGGAAATGGAACTGACGCCGGGCCTGATTGGCCGGCGGGAAATTTTGGTCTGTGAGAGCAATGCCGCGCCTCACGTCGCCAAGCTCAGCACGCCGTCCATGATCGGAGCCATGGAGCAGGCCTCGCAGCGCGCCGTCTTGGACCGCCTCCCGCCGGAGCAGTCCACCGTCGGGTTTGAGGTCAACATCCGGCACGTGGCCGGCGCGGATATCGGGACCACGGTCGTCGCGATCGCCGAGCTGGAGCGCGTCGACGGCCGCTGGCTCTATTTCAAAGTGGAGGCGTTGGAAGGCGACCGCACCATCGGCGTCGGGACGCATCGTCGGGCCATCATCACCCTGCCGCCCGAAGCCACCAACCGCGGCGGAGGCGACGATAGCAATACCCCTGAGCTGTGAGTATCCGCGCGGACCCAGAACGCACAAAGGGCGGGTAATCGACCCGCCCTGATTGTTGTCGCAGAGACAAAAAGAACCGGCGCTGGGGGTGAAAAGCGCCGGTCCTTGGGGAGAAATGTCAGAGCACTTCCCGGATGTATCGCCAGGTTACAGGTTGAACTGCGGATCCAGGTAGGTGTCGTCCTTCTCGTAAACTTGCAGCCGGGAGCGCAGGGTGTCGCACACCAGCAGCCGGTTGTTGGCCCGGTCGAAGCTGACGCCCATGGGCATCCGGAAGGTGCGCTGCTGCTGCTCCAGGTCGGGAACGCGGCGGCGGGCCTTCACCATGTCGGGGTTGGCGTTCAGGGACAGGTCGCCCCATTCCGACACCTCGGTGGCATCCCCTTCCAGGTAGGCCAAAGGACGGGCGTCGGCGTCGTAGATCACGACACGCTCGTTCATCCAGTCCGCCACGTAGACATCACCCTCGTTGTCGATGGTAACGTCCAGCGGGTGGTTCAACTCGCCGGAGCGGGTGCCGCGGCTGCCGAAGGTGCGCAGGTGGGTTCCGCCCGCGGTGTACTTCTGCACCCGGTGGTTGCCCCAGTCGGCGATGTAAAGGTCGCCGGCGTCGTCAATGGCGATGCCGGAGGGCATCTCCAGGTCCTCGGCGCCGTTGCCCTTGGTGCCAAAGCCTCCCAGGTAATCGCCGTCCTTGCTGAACTTCTGAACGCGGCTGCTCTTGGCCGAGACCACCCAGAGGTTGCCGTCGGCGTCGAAAGCCAGGCCGGCGGCGCCGCTGAGCTGGCCTTCGCCGTCTCCGCTCTCACCCCAGTGTTTCACCAGGTTGCCATCGGCGTCGAACACGGCAATCATGTTCTTCCACTCGTCGGAAGCATACACGTTGCCGGCTGAATCGAGGGCGATTCCGGTGATCCACTCGAAGAGACCCCGGGAACTGGCCTGGTAGGCGATGCCTTCCCGGCCGAATTCGCCCAGGAACTCCTCGCCGCCCTTGCCGTCAGTGCTGCCGATGGTGCACTTGGTGATCCGGGCGCTGGGGTTCTGCTCGCCGCCGCGGTTGGCCACGTACATCGTGCCATCGTCCAGGGTAGCGACGCCTACGGGCTGACTGAAGCCCATGCCCACCTGCCCCTGGCGGCCAACGTTTTTGATGTACAGCCATGCCCGACCGCTTGCTACGGTATTCTGAGGCATAGTTTTTCCTCCAATTGATACGCGTTGGACAGACGGCGACGTAGCTTTCGGGGCTGCGTCGCCGCCGTTATTGCTGGGACGATGGGTTTACTTCTTGATGATGTCCAGCTTGGGGAAGGCGCCGTTGACGATGGGGTTGGCATCCATGCCGAGCCAGTCCTCAACGATGCTGGAGTACGCGCCGCGGAAGTCGTAGTTGGGAACCAGGTCGCCCTGTTCCAGATCCTCGGCCTTGCGGGACGGGTACTCGCCGTAGAAGCCACCCTGCACGCTGTCGCCGATGGCGAAGGCCACGCCGGCTGCGCCGTGGTCGGTGCCGGAGCCGTTGTCGCGGACGCGGCGGCCGAACTCGGAGAACAGGTACATGACGATGTTCTCGCCG
>DAOUHZ010000178.1:0-15210 GCA_034428455.1 Dehalococcoidia bacterium | reverse complement strand
CGCCCTGGGCTTTCAGCTCGTCGATGAACTGTCGCAAGGCCAGCTTGGCGTCGCCCAGGATGGGGTAATCGGTGCGGTAGTCCTTGTTGATGTCGCCGTCGCCGTTGGTGAGGTGGATCAGGGTCTTGCCGGCCGGCATGGGCACCGTGAAGCCGCTCTTGGTGAAACTGACGCCCACTCCGAACACGACGTCGGCGTTGGTGAGGAAACGGTGCACCGGACCGGTCTGGCTGGAACCGCCGACGCCCAAGGATAGGGGATGGTTCTCGGGGAAGGCGCTCTTGCCCTCCAGGGTGGTCATCACGGGGATCTGGAGGAATTCCGCCAGCTCCAGCAGCTCGTCGGTGGCCTCGGCGTAGAGGACGCCCTGGCCGGCGTGGATCACCGGGTAACGGGCAGAGAGCAGAGCGCGGACACCGCGAGTGATCGCCGCCGGGTCCGCAGCCACGCGCATCTTCACCGGAGGTACGTAGTCGAAGTCCTCCTCGCTGATCTGGTCGGACACCAGGTCGGAAGGGATCTCCAAGAGAACCGGGCCGGGCTTGCCGGAGCGCAGCTTGGTATAAGCCTGCCGGAAAAGTTCGGGAACCCGGTCAGCGAAGTTGACATGGCCGGCCCACTTGGTGATGGTCGAATAAGCCTGAACCGGATGGAAATTGGGCTCCACGCCAAGGCGATTCCGCGCGACCCCGGCCGGCAGCACGAGAATTGGCACGGAGTCGGCGTAGGCCTGGGCAACGCCGCCGAAGGAGTTCTCAGCGCCGGGACCGTTCTGGGCAAGGAAGATGCCGATCTTGTTGCCGTTGGTGATCCGCGAAAAGCCGTCGGCCATGTGCACGCCGGTGCGTTCCTGGCGGCAGACCACGGGGCGGATGCCGGCGATAGCGGCCGCCTCAATCAGCGGGTTGGAAGGCATGACGGCGATCCAGTCGACGCCTTCCATTTTCAACACGTTAGCTACAGCGGTGACTCCGTCCACGGTGTGATTCCTCCATTATTTGGGATTGCACGGATGCGTCGGGTTGCGGGATTACGGTTCAGTCGATTTCGCTCAGGAAATCGTCCAAAGTTGCATTGAATTCGTCCGGTTTCTCCACCATAGGGAAATGGCCGGCGTCTTTCATCTTGACGAGTTTAGATCCGGGGACGGCGCGGTGGATTTCTTCTTCGTAGTCGCCGGTGGCCAACGGATCGTCGACGCCCTGGATCAGCAGCAGCGGCGCTTTCAGAGTGTGGATCCGGTCACGCACGTCGAATCGGTCGATGACCACCAGGTCACGATGCTGGGCGACGGGACCGACCTCCCGGTGCCGCTGCAACAGGCGGGCGCGGAGGTCCGGCTCGACGAAGTGCATGACGCCATCCATCATGCCGAGCCACTTCTCGTAGGTCTCCGGGTTCTTGGCGGCGTCCAAGCGGAACTGCAAATCCTGGGGACGGCGGCGCTTGGGACGCATGGCGATGGTCATCAGCGCCAGTGCCTTGACCTCGTCGGGGTAGTCCAGGGCGTATTGCAGGGCGACGCACGCGCCGAGGGTGAAACCGCTCAGAACGAGATCCTGATGGTGTCCACGAGCGTGAAGCCAGCCGCGCAGCCACTCGGTGTAACGTTCCACGCTGCTGCACGGCGCGCCATCGAGATGGCCGGGCAGGTTTGGGGCCAGGCTGTTGGGGTAGTGGTAAAGCTGGTTGATGTAGGAATCGGCGCAGCCGCCGGCGCCGGGGCCATGAATGAAAACGATCTGGGTCATGGAAACCTGCAAAAGACGGCCCTGTGGGCCGGGTGCCGGCATTCTAGGGTGCGGTGGCTATGGGGTCAAGGCAACGTGTGATGGGTCAGCTGCCGGACCAGCCGGTGACGCGCTCGGGACTGATCCGTATCACCGGATTGCCATCGAGAGGCATATTTCGATATTGAGAGTATTTTCCCCGCAGCATGGCAATCGCCGCCGGCGGATCGGGACCGTCTTCGACTAACTCGGCGCGGCCCTGGACCAGCAGGTACCAGAGCCGGGTCCAATCCTCGTCGTAGTGGTCGATCACCAAAGAGACCTGCGGGTTGGCGAGAATGTTGCGCACCCGCCGCAGGCCGGTCAGGCTGCCGCGCTTGGGCTTGGCGTCGAGGACGGAGTAGATGTGCTGGCCGTCGTAGGCGAAGCAGACCGGGATCACGTGGGGCCGGCCGTTGGCGTCGGCGGTGGCCAGGTGACCCACCGGGGTTTCGGACAGGCGGGCCGCCTGCTCCGGCGTCAGGCTAATCACGTGCAGCCTCCGTCCGGCGCAGACCGGCCATGATGGGAGGGATGCGGTCCAGCAAGTCGCTGGCAACCACGCCCGCGTCGCCGTATTCGGCGCGCACATGTTGGGCCGCCGTGCCGTGGAGGAACCCACCCAAGCGTGCGGCGTCGTAGGGTGCGAGACCCTGGGCCAACAGGCCGCCGATGATGCCGGTGAGCACGTCGCCGGTTCCGCCGGTGGCCAAGGCCGGGTTGGCGAAGGGCAGGACGCTGCGCCGTCCGTCTGGCGAGGCGACAATGCTATGGGCGCCCTTGAGCAGAACGGTCTGCCGCCAATCTGCTGCCGATTGGCTGGCAATGCCGATGCGATCTGCCTGCACTTGCGTGGTAGGTCGGTCGGTGAGGGTCGCCATCTCGCCGGGGTGCGGAGTCAAGACTGCCGGGGTGCGCAAGCGGTCAGCCCAGTTGGGGCATCCCGAAAGGTTGTTCAGCCCGTCGGCGTCGACCACTATTGGCAAGATAGGTGGGTCGTCCCCGTGCAACAGGAGGCGCTCCATCAGGCCGGTGGTGCCGCTCGACCAACCCAGGCCGCAGCCCACCGCCACGGCGGAATAGTTGTCGATGCGTGCGCGTATCACGTCAGCAGCCGTCGCATCTATGCGACCATCGGCGTCCTCGGGGAGCGGCAGATGGATGGTTTCCATGAGCTTGGTGGCGGCGATTCGGTACACCGATTCGGGAGCGGCCAGGGTCACGAGGCCCGCGCCGACGCGATGGGCGCCCCGGGCGGCAAGGGCGGCTGCCCCGACAAAGTTGCGGGAACCGGCGACTATCAGCAGGTGACCGAAAGTTCCCTTATGGGACGTGAGCGGCCGGGCGGGGATCAGGGCGCGGGCAGACTCCGGGGTCATCCACTCGGTGGGTAGTTTTGAGTCGGCTGACGCGGATACCTCATCCGGCAGGCCGATGCCAAGCACGGTTATCCGTCCGGCACACCCGGCCCCGGGGAAGTTGGCGATGCCGTACTTGGGATGGCAAAGCGCGAGCGTCTCGTCGGCAATCATGGTTCGCGGATCAGCATCTCCAGTGTCGGGGTTGACGCCGGTGGGCAGGTCTACCGCGATGACGGGTAGATCGTGCCGACTGGGGCGGACGTCATTGACGAGGCCGGTGACATCTCCTACGAGGCCATACAGAGGGCGATAACGGCCCGCGCCCAGAATTGCATCGACGACCGCGTCGGCACGGCGCAGCAAGCCACCCAAACCGGACAATCCGGCATCGTCAGCGGAGTCACTTACCGCGACGCCATACGCCAGCGCGTCGGTCATTTTCGGGTCATGGACGGGGCGTCCGCGAACGATGTGGCAGCACACGTCGGCGCCCCACCGAGCCAGGTGCCGGGCCAGAACGAGGCCATCGGCGCCGTTGTTGCCGGGTCCAACCAGGACGACGACACGCCGACCAGCAGCGCCACCCATGCACTCGCGTATCCTCTGGGCGCAGGCCAGGCCGGCGTTTTCCATCAGGGTGTCGGTGCTGACGCCAGCAGCTTCTGAGGCGGCTTCCAGCGCCTGCATCTCGGCAACCGTGACGACCTTGACGGCCATGGCGTCAACCGGCCCGGGGGGCCAGGTCATCACCCCAAAGCGTGGCCCGCGCTGCTTCCAGGGATTCCGGGGTGTCAGGGCGCATCGCTACGGCAACGACCATCGCGAATCCCTTGGAGTGGGAGAGGCTGATGGCGATTTCCGTGACGCCCAGCCGTTCGGCGCGACGGCGGGCCCGGCCGTGGAGTCGCGGGCTGGGCGCGCCGCTGGGGGCGCGAATCACCTCTACATCCCGCCATCCTACGCCGCGAAAACCGGTGCCCAGCGATTTCATCACCGCCTCTTTGGCCGCGAAACGCGCGGCCAGGTTGGGCGCGCGGCCCCGGCAATAAGCGATTTCCCCGGGGGTGAACACACGACGCAAGAACCGATCGCCGTACCGGTCCAGGACACCGGCCACGCGATCGATCTCTATGAAGTCAACGCCGGTGGAGAGCATGGGCGATCAGCAGCCCGGCCGGATCAGTCGCCGCCGTGGCCCCCGATGTGCAGGTCGCTGAGGATGTGCGACACCGAATAAGTCCGATTGAGGACGTAGAAGTGGATACCCGGCACGCCGTTGGCCCACAGGTCCTCGGCTTGGCGGGTGGCGTGTTCGATGCCGATTTCGCGCACGGCGCGATTGTCCTCGGCAAAGCGTTCCAGGCGCGCATCCAGATGGGACGGAATGGTCGCTCCGCACAGCGAGGTGAAACGCCGGATTTGCGGTGTGCTCAGGATCGGCAGGACGCCGGGGATGATGGGAATGTTAATTCCGGCGGCGGCGGCGCGGTCCTGGAGCTCGTAGAAATAACTGTTGTCGTAGAAAAGCTGCGTAATGAGAAAGTCCGCGCCGAGATCCTGCTTCAAGCGGGCGTAGGAAATATCCGTGTCGAGGCTGATGGACTCGGTGTGGCCCTCGGGATAGCAGGCGCCGGCGATGCCAAAGTCGAAATTGGCGCGGATGTGCTGAATGAGTTCGGTGGCGTGAGCGAATTCGCCCTCACCGGGCGGATCATCTTCGGTTCCCGGAGGACGATCGCCACGGAGGGCGATGACGTTTTCAATGCCCGCGGCCTGGAGTCGCTGCAGCACGCCATGGACTTCCTCGCGGCTCTGGGCCACGCAGGTCAGGTGGGCCATAACTTCCATGTCGCCGCGGCTCTTGAGGCGCATGGTGATCTCCTCGGTGAAGGCCCTGGTGCCCCCGCCGGCTCCGTAGGTCACGGAGACGAAGTCAGGAGCGAACCGCTGCAGGCGGCTTGCAACCTCTACGACGGTTGGAACACCTTCCGCCTCCCGGGGCGGGAAGAATTCAAAGGAGATGGTTCTTCGGTTGCTGAGGATGTCCTTGATTTTCAAACCATTAAATCCTGAGCGGCGCTACTGGACACAGGCCGCGATAGTACGGTGAGGAGATGACGTGACGGCGGTGAGATTTCAGAATTCGGGCTGGCGCTTCTCTTTGAAAGCCTGTATCCCCTCACGAGGATGATTCGACGTGGCGAACACGTGGGTGAAGGTAGCCCCTTCCAACGCGACGCCGTCCTTCAGGGGAAGGTCCTGGCTCCGACGGGCCAAGTTTTTCATGAGACTCAATCCCACCCGGCTCTTTCCGCGCAGGCCATCGAGCAGGGATTCCAGCTCGTCTTCAAGGCTTTCGCGCGGCGCAGATCGGAGGGCCAAACCCCACTCGACGGCTTCCTTGCCGGATAGCCACCTACCGGTGGTCAACAGCTCCATGGCCCGGGGCATACCCACGCGGCGCGGGAGGCGCTGGGTGGAGCCACCACCCGGAATCAATCCGAAGTTGGCGTGTTGGTCTCCGATGCGCGCATCGTCGGACACGAGGGCCATATCGCAGGCCATCATCAGTTCCATTCCTCCGGCCAGCGCGTAGCCATGGACGACGGCTATGGTCGGTATGGGCATTGCTTCCAGAGCGAAAAAAGCGTCGTTGAGGTCCTTCACGTAATCGGGCAACAGCGACAACGCGTCGAAAACCTGGTCGAAATACAGCAAGTCGGCTCCGGCGCAAAAGCCTCGACCCTCGCCGCGCACCACCATCGCCTTGACTGAGGAATCATCACCAACGGTGGCGACCGCGTGGGAAAACTCGCCGAGCAAGTCAGGGTTGAGGGCGTTCAGGGCATCCGGCCGGTTCAGACAGAGGGTAGCGACGCGGTCTCCCACCGAAAGCGTAATGTTGCTATACTCCATTCGATCTCCTGCCAATCGCAACGGTTCGCATTGCCGTCGGCGCCCATACTATACCAGACCCATTATCACGTGATTGATGACCAAGACGGCCACATGCCGCCTGCGCGTAAGGGTGCAACCCAACGCCAGCCGGTCTGAGATAGCAGGGTGGCACGGCGGAGCGCTGCGAGTGCGAACCACTGCGCCTCCCGTTGCCGGGAAAGCCAATCGAGCGGTATCAGAGACGCTGGCCCACGCCCTGAACATCCATCGGGCCGACATCAGCGTCGCGCGGGGCCACGGATCCAGGGACAAGGTTATGGAAATAGTCGGTATCGACGAACCCGAACTGCGCCGCCGCCTGGAACGTCTGAACGTGCCCGATACACTAACTGCGACAAACCGCTGAGCACGGACCGGTTCGCCGGAACACGGAGCGACCCATGCAAGACAATTTTCGCAACTTCAGCTGGATTTTGCCCGGCGCGCTGGCCGGAGCCATGGGGCCGACGGAACGCCGGCACCTGATCTACTTCGAGCTCAACGACGTCACTGCGATAGTGCGCATGGAAGAGCAAACGATCTCGGGTGAGCCGTGGGGCTTCGAGGAACTGTTCGACCCGGTGCCGGATTTCCAAGCGCCGTCGGTGGAGCAGATTGACCGCATCGTCACCTTCACGGAGCAGCAGATCGAGACTTGGGAACGGCCCACGGTGGTAACTTGCGCCGCCGGGATTGGCCGGACCGGGACCATACTGGCCTCTTATCTGGTCAATACCGGATGGGAAGCCGACGAGGCAATCGACTACATCCGGCAGTTGCGGCCCGGCTCGATCCAGACTGCCTCCCAGGAAGAGGCGGTGAGGCAATACGCCGTGTTCGTGAAGGAACGCAACGACAACATGCCCCGGCGGTTCCGGTGACCCGCGGAAGCGCAGCGTATCAGAGCCTGGAAACGGGGTCCGAGTTCAGCACTCGGACCCCGCTGTCGTTAAACTGAGCGGCCGGTCTCTATGCAACCAGCAATTCGTCGGATTCCGGCGTCGGGGGCATGGCAGCCGGCGCGGACTGGACCATCGGCGTCGCCTCGGCGGGGATCTCCCGGCTGCACTGCAGGCACTGGCGGTAATCGCCATAGATGTCGCGGACCTGGCGCACGTCGCCGCCGCAGTGGGGGCAGGAGCCCAGATCCACGCGCCGGCGGCGTGCGCCCCGAACAAACCGGGTCCGGTTCAGTGTGCTCTCCATCATCTCATCTCCTTGACCCGACGGCGTGTGGGGGCCGCGGTCGTGACTGTGCGTACTGGTTGACGGTAATTTGATGCCGGTTGTCGCTACGGTCGAGATGCGGTGTTAAAAATTTGCGGCCTCGGAGCCAAGTCCGAGGCCGCTGCCTGCGGTTGCTTGTGCTCGGTATCTCGATCAGGATGTAACCTTCTCGCGATGGTCGGTTGTATTCGATGGCATATCCATGGCGGCAATGGTCGCGGCCGGGGCCGGGCTGGCGGTAAGCTGTCGGATTTCGCGACCGCACTGGGCGCACTGGTGGTACACTCCAAAGGTGTCCCTCATGCGGCAGATGTCGCCCCCACAGCGGGGACACGCCTTGAGTTTCAATGACTTGCGGGTTAGGGTCTGCATTTCCTCATCCTGTTCGCGATTGTTGCCGTAGTGCGCGGGGCCGGCTGTCGGTTTGCGATTTCAGTTTACCGCTACTGCATTACCGGAGTATTACGGTAACCAGTCCATAAACGGCCGAATTAGAATATCAGGCTACGGTTTTCGTAACAAGGGGGTTTAATGGCCAATTTTGGCGAACCGCTGGAAATTCCGGCGGAAATCATGCAGTCCGTGTTTCGCCAGGCGCGGCAATCCTTTCCAGCGGAGTGCTGCGGTTGGCTCAGCGGCCCGGCGGAAGGGACGTCGGTGAACGGAATACGTCCCGTGGTCAACGACCAGGCATCAGGCAACCACCCCACGGTGGCGGAGCGCACAGCCGAGTCGGCTTACGTGTTCAGCACGGCGGACCTGCTGGAACTCAACAACAGCCTGGATTCCGAGACCCCGGCGCGCATCATCTACCACTCTCATCCCAACGGCCGTGCCTACCTGTCGGAAACGGACCGGACCGTGGCCACCAGTCCCTGGGGGGACGGCCCGGCCTATCCCGTGCAGCAACTGGTGGTGGGAATCGACGGCGAGCGAGTGGTAGCGGCGGCGCTGTTCGACTGGGACGACGACGCCGGCGGGTTCGTCGAGATCGCGCGGTTCGAGGGTGCGGATATCTAGTGGGACGGCGCGCCGAGCAGCGCAACCCAGATCGCGCCGGCGACCGTGACCACCAGCATCAGCCCCAGGGCGCTGACAATAGCGGGTTGAGGCAGACGATTGCGCCCCCATAACAGCACGCCGCCCATCACAATCAGCCCCAACGCTATCACGCCGGCGATGTAATGCTCAAGGTCGGCGGTGTTGACCACGACGCCCTTGCGGTAGAAGAAGTCGGCGTAGGCCAGGATAGTGATGTTGAAGACGCAGCTGCCGTACACGCCGGCAAAGCCCAGGTCGGCGGCGCCGAGGCGGGCAGCGGCGAATGTCGCTGAGATTTCCGGCATACTGGTGACCAGGGCCACCGCCAGGATGCCGAGGACTCCCGACGATATGCCGGTCTCGTGAGCAATCTGGTCCATGCTCTGAGCGAGGAGAACCCCGGATATGATCACGCCGACGGAGACTATGGCAAACATCACCCAAGCCCGGCGCAGCGTTATGCCAACCTCCTCTTCCTCCTGCTGCGAGCCGGCCGGCCGGCGCCGGTACACGATCCACATGCCGATGAAGTAAACGACCAGGACGATAATGGACGACAGGCCAACCTGCCACACGCTCACTCCGCTCTTGATCAGCGAGAAAATGACCGCCAACCCGGTCAGCGCGGCGGCCAGCACGATCAAGTAGCCCTGTTCCGGGGCGACGCGCTGCACGAACCGCTTACCCCCAAAAAGCAACGCGACGACGGCCAGGATCAATATGTTGAACATATTGGAGCCGAGCACGTCCCCCAGCGCCAGCTCAGGGTTGTCAATCCGAACGGCCGTGATGTTGTTCGACACCTCCGGCAGGGAGGTCGCCAAGGCGACGAGGATGCTGCCGACGAACAGGCGGCCCCAACCCGTCAGTGAAGCCAGGGCATCACCGTACTTGGCGAGATAGGTACCCAGGAACACCACCGCTACCGCGCTGGCCAGAAAAATGACTACGGCGACGGCAAGGCCGACGCCGGAAAGGACGTTGAGCACGGAGTTCGGTCCGACCTAGCCGATGGCGTTGGCGATGAGGTCGCCCATCTGGGTGGTCGCCGTCACGGTATCCCCGGAGGTGGCAATGTCGGCCGTGCGGTAACCCTGCTCCAGGACGGTCTGGACGGCGCGCTCCATGGCTGCCGCTTCCTCGGTGAGACCCAGGGAGTAGCGCAGCATCATGGCGGCGCTGAGGATGGAGCCGCAGGGATTGGCGATACCTTGGCCAGCTATATCGGGAGCGGTGCCGTGGATGGGTTCGTAGAAGCCCGGAGTTCGTGCGCCATCCTGGGGCACGCTGGACAGGCTGGCGGAGGGCAGTAGACCCATCGATGCAGCGAGAATGGCCGCTTCGTCGGTGAGGATGTCGCCGAAGGTGTTCTCGGCGACGATGACGTCGTAGGAGGCGGGACGCAGGACAATCTGCATGGCGCAGGCGTCTACCAGGGCATGCTCCAGTTCCACGTCGGGGTATTCGTCGGCCAGGCGGGTGGCGGTGGCGCGCCAGAGCCGGGAGGTTTCCAAGACGTTGGCCTTGTCCACCGATGTCAGCTTGCCACGACGACCGCGGGCCAGCTCGAACCCAACGCGCAGCACGCGCTCGATTTCCGATTCGGAGTAGCGCATGGTGTCGACGCCGACGACGCCCTGGGGGGTTTCGGTGCGGCCCTTGGGCTGGGCATAATAGAGGCCGCCGGTGAGCTCGCGGACCACGACCATATCCACTCCCTCCAGCACGTGAGGTTTCAGCACGCTGGAATCGGTGAGCTGGGGATAGACCTTGACGGGCCGTATGTTGGCGAAAACGTTCAGGTGAGCGCGCAAAGCGAGCAGACCGTCCTCCGGCCGGGTGGGAGCCGAAGGGTCGTCCCATTTGGGTCCACCCACGGCGCCGAACAGAACCGCGTCGGCTGATGTGGCCAGGTCCCGGACGCCGTCCGTCAGTGGAGTGCCGTGTTTGTCGATGGATATGCCGCCGACGTCACCGTATTCGAGGATGAAGTTGTGCCCAAAGGCGCGACCCACGGCCTGCATCGCCTTGACACCTTCGGCAGTTACCTCGGGCCCGATACCGTCGCCGCCTAATACGGCGATATTGAAGTCCATTTTGCCAACGGCTCCGATTTGGTAGTGCGTCCCCAATCGCCGGCGTCGAATCCGGCCAAGCGCGGGGCGGCGGGTAGTATAGCCTACGGCCAGAGCGGTATCAAAGGGGCGTCCCGCAACGATTCGGCCGCAGCGATCGGCGGAACGGTCTAGCTATCCGGCGCGGGAGCACTTTGCTGCACCCGAACCCAAAATGGCAGAGTGCTCAAATCATTCGCGCCGGCGGCGACGGTGCGTTCGCAATAATCGATGAACAGGTCGTCCAGGAACGCCGCAACTTTGCGCGCGTTCGAGACGGGTTGATTCGCGTCGAGGGCTTCCTGCACGGTTGCTTCGCGGGCTTTGGCCTGGTTCAGCAAGACCATCAATCGCATACGGGTAGCTTCATCATGCGCCCAGGTTTCGGGGTGATGCAGGATCATTCCGCACGCTCTGGCGGACATATCCAGCAGCGCCGAGTACTCCGGGTAGAGTTTCAGGGCGCCGTCGAGCATCTCCTCTCGGGAAATATCGGCAGCCAACGAGAACGTGACCAGGTTGTGGCCGATGGAACGGACCAGATTGTCCCGGCTGGTTGTCAGTGAAGTCATCAACTCTTCGTGGCATTTTCGGTAAATGGGTGAGTTCCTGACTTGCTTGATGCCTTCGGATGATTCGGCGGATTCGGTCAGTATCGCTTCCCGAATTGCGCGCCTGAGTTCTTTCGTCGGCGCCACCATCCGGTCGGCCAGCTTGAAGAATTCTCTCGGAACCACCACCCGGTCCACGACCTCCTCTATGGCCCGCGCCACCTCCGGAGGGAAGCGAACCTGGCTCATCAGGTCGTCCAGATGCTTGATCTTGCGCTCCGCCGGCTCCATGCCGCCGATTTGGGACACCGCAGTAGCAATATGGCGAACGATAGTAGGATCACCCACGACCGGACCAATGGTCGCCATGAACTCGATGAGCTCCATCGGAGTCCGATAGCGTCGGCACCTGCTGAAGGCGTAGCGGATGATATCTTCGGTAGGCACCCACACTTGTAGAGTTCGAGACGTCACAACAACACCGGCCAAAGAGCGAATTTTCCGCTCGATTATGGTGAAAGCGGATAATCTGTCAATTCCGGGGCGACCGGCGGTCCCAACCTGAACTGTCGCCAAGCCTCGTTTTTCGTTGACACTCCGGGACGCACACCTTAAACTGCGTACATCAGCCAAACGTGCGCTGACGCTTCGCGTTGCGCCCGAGCAAGGAGGCCAACCCGCAATGACCACCACCAACAATGAACGGTCTCTGGTCGTCATCCAATTGACCGGCGCGAATGACCCGCTCAATACCGTGATCCCCTACACCGACGGGCACTACCATGATTTTCGCCCCAACGTGGGGATACCGACGGACCAGGTAATCCCCATCGACGGCCGGTTCGCTTTCAACCCCAACATGGCGCCCATCAAGGCGCTGTGGGACGAGGGCAAAGTCGCCATCGTCAACGGCATCGGGTACAACAACCCCACCCGGTCGCACTTCCGCAGCATGGACATCTGGCACACCTGCGAGCCGGAGAAGATCGCCACCGAGGGCTGGCTGGGCCGCGTCATCCGCGACCTGGACCCCTCCGGCCAGAACGTCATCACCGGCGTCAACTTCGGCCGCGGCCTTCCCCGCTCCATGGGCGCACCCGGCGTCCCCGTGGCTTCGGTGGGCAACCTGGAAACCTACGGGCTTTTCCCGGACGTCGAAGAAGAGCGCGTGCGCGGGCTGTGCCTCGAGGCCTTCGGCTCCATGTACGGCGGCACGGTCCAGGATGCGGTGATGGAATACCTGGGCCAGACCGGCCGCGACGCCCTGAAGGGCGCGGACATTCTGCGCACGGCTCCCGAAAAGTATTCCTCCTCAGTGGAATATGCCGACAACCCCATCGCCCAGTCCCTGAAGAACGTGGCTCAGGTGATGACCGCCGACCTGGGAACCCGCATCTACTACACCCAGCACGGCAGCTTCGACACCCACGGCGACGAGGTCAAGGTGCACGGCGGACTGTGGAACCAGGTGTCCGGCGCGGTCAGCGACTTCCTGGCCGACCTGGAAGAGCACGGCAAGGGCGATGACGCAATCGTGCTGGTCTGGACCGAATTCGGTCGCCGCATCCGCGACAACGGGTCTGGCACCGACCACGGCTCGGGTGGGACCGCGTTCATCATCGGCAACCCGGTGAACGGTGGATTCTACGGCGAGTACCCGTCTCTGGCCGAGCGCGACCAACTGGACGGCGACCTGCACTGGAACAACGACTTCCGCTCCACCTACTCGACTATCGCGGACAAGTGGCTGGGCCTGGATCCGGTCAACATCGTCAACGGGCAGTTCGAGCAGTGGGACTTCATCCGCAGCTAGATCGGATTCCCGCTTTCGCGGGAATTACGTGAAAGCGGGAATGACGAGAAACGCGAGCAAGCAAAACTTGAGGAGGCAATTATGAGCAATGCCGACATTGCCTTGATGGCTCACCTGATGCGCCGGGCCGGTTTCGGCGCCAACCGCGACGAGTTGGAGCAGTTGGTGGAACGCGGCTACGAGAACGTGGTTGAAGACTTGCTGCATCCGGGCGAAGCCAACGTCATCCCTGATGACGTCATACGGCGTTACCATTCCGAAATGGCCGAGATGCGCGAACTCAACAGCGCCGGCGCCTACTGGATGTACCGGATGGTCACGACCCAGAACCAGCTGGAAGAAAAACTTGCCCTGTTCTGGCACGGTCTGTTCGCCACCGGATACTCCAAGCTGAACCAGGCCAACGCCCTGGTGAACCAGATCAACACGTTCCGCCGGCACTCCCTGGGTTCGTTCCACACGATGCTCGTCGAGTTGTCCAAGGACCCGGCCATGATCATCTGGCTGGATAACCACGACAACCACAAGGACAACATCAACGAGAACTACGGGCGCGAGTTGCTGGAGCTCTTCTCCATGGGCGTCGGCAACTACACCGAGGATGACATCAAGGAGTGCGCCCGCGCGTTCACCGGATGGACCCTGGGCAACGCCGAGTACATGTCCACCCGCGCCAGCCGGGACTCCATCTGGCCGTACAGCCGGATCAACTGGCACTTCAACTACCGCGATTACGACCACGACGACGGCGAAAAGACTTTCCTCGGCCACACGGGCAACTTCAACGGCGAGGACATCATCGACATCATCGTGCAGCAGGATGCCACCGCGCGCTTCATCTGCACGCGCCTGTTCCAATACTTCGCCGCGGACGACGTGGACGAAGGCGGAGAGGCCGTCATCGACGACATGATGAAGTCGTTCTTCGAATCCGACCACGAAATCCGGTCTGTGCTCCGCACGCTCTTCAACTCCGATTACTTCAAGTCAGAGGAGGCGCGGTTCGCCCGGGTCAAGGGCCCGGTGGAACTGGTCGTGGGAGCCGTGCGCATGGCTGGCACGTACCAGGGGCCAACCTTCGGAGCCGACCAGTTGGCGCGTCAGACCATGTACATGGGCCAGGGCATCTTCCAGCCGCCCAGCGTGGAAGGCTGGCACGAGGGCGCGGAGTGGATCGACAGCGGCGCTTTGGTGGAGCGGGTCAACTTCGTGGGCAAGGAGCTTGGCGACCCAGGCAACCCGGGGGTCAAGGCGATCATCGACCGGATGGCCCGGGACGCGGACGGCGTGCTCTCGCCTGAGCAGCAGGTAGCCGGTTGCGTGGACCTCATCGGCCCGTTGGAAATCTCGGAAGCCACCAGCAACTCGCTGCACGCTTTTGCCAACCAGCAGGGCGAGGCCGACCTGCGGGATGGCTCCCGCACCGAGGCCGACGACCAGCGCATCGCGAACCTGCTGCGGTTGCTGACCGCGACGCGAGAATACCAACTCGCATAGCGATCGAACCGGAATAGCAACGTGGACTTATGGGGGCGAATGATCATTCGCCCCTACGCAAAAGAGGAGAGGTAGCCATGACTACCCAGACGGCGGTCAGCGCCGGGCCGGTGGAGTACGTGAAGACCATCGGCATCACCACTAACCAGAGCGGCCGGGGGTTCATCAATCCTTACGACTGCGCATTTTCGGACGACGGACGCATATTCGTGCTGAACCACGCGGATGCGGCGCGTCAAGCCCTGATCCGCATCGGAGTCCTCAACTGGGATGAGGACTACCTGGGAGAGTTCAGCAAGGGCACCGGCCGGGGCGAGGGCCAATGGACCCTGCCCATCGGCATGGCGATGAGCGCCGACCAGCATCTTCACGTCACTGACGAGCACCTGCATCGGGTCACCGTTTTTGACACCGAGGGCGAGTTCGTCCGCATGTGGGGCGACAAGGGCGACGGGAGCGGGCAACTGAACGGCCCATCGGGAATCGTGGTCGCGCCCGAAGGAACGGTGTACGTGGCCGAGCAGTACAATCACCGAATCCAGGTTTTCACCGCTGAGGGTGAGCCGGTAACGACCTGGGGCGAATTCGGAGAAGGCGACGGTCAGTTCAACATGCCTTGGGGCGTAGCCCTGGACGGCTATGGCAACGTCTATGTCGCCGACTGGCGCAACGACCGCATCCAGAAATTCACATCGGACGGGCAGCACCTGGCAACCTACGGCTCTTCGGGCACCGGCGACGGTGAGTTCAGCCGGCCATCTGCGGTGGCCGTGGATTCCGATGGGTACATTTACGTAGCCGATTGGGGCAACGAGCGGTTGCAGCTGCTGGATTCGGACGGAAACTTCGTGCAGATGCTGCGGGGGCAGGCGACCCTGTCCAAGTGGGCGCAGGACTTCA
>DAOUHZ010000177.1:0-12342 GCA_034428455.1 Dehalococcoidia bacterium | reverse complement strand
CTTGGACCCGCCCCTGAACTTTTGCCGCGGCGCGAACCGGCGCACTACATCATGGTGTAACCGCCGGAAACGCTGAGGGTTTGGCCCGTGATGAAACTGGCCGCGTCGGAAGCCAGGAAAACCACCGCATTGGCCACCTCCTGGGCGGAGCCGATGCGACGGAGCGGATAGGCGCGCTTCACACGCTCCAGCACCTCGTCGGTGAACAGGTCCTGCATTCCCTGGCTCCACATGCTTTCCGTGCCGGCCACCTCGGATTGATCGGGAACCACCAAGCCGGGGCAGACCATGTTGAACCGGAGACCGTGGCGGCCGGTCTCCCGGGCCAGGGACTTGCTCAGGGCGATGACGCCGGCCTTGCAGGCCGAGTAGACGGCCTCGCGGTACTCGCCCATCCGGCCCGCATCGCTGCTGATGCTGACCACCGCGCCGGATTGTCGCTCAATCATGTGCGGGAGAACGGCGTGGATGCAGTTGATGGCGCCCCAGAGGTTGACGTCCACTTCCTTAAGGTGTTCGTCCCGCGATTTATCCATGAACAGGCGGTCAATGGTCCAACCGACGTTGTTGACCAGGACGTCGACGCTCCCCAGTCGGTCGATGGCCTCGGTCATCATGGCGGCGGTGCGGGCCTGGTCGGTCACGTCAGCATCAACCACTATGGCGGAAGCGCCGGATCCAAGGGCGGCGACCTCGGCGGCGACGCGCTTGCCGGCGTCGTGGTTCAACTCGGCGATGGCGACGTTACAGCCTTCAGCGGCAAATGCGAGCACAATGGCCCGACCGATATTGTTGCCGCCGCCGGTCACCAGCACGTTCTTGCCTTTCAGTCCTAATTCCAATTTTCATCCTCCAATATATTCCGCAAGGCGCGCAGGTTTTCCACGTCCTCGCGGTTGTACTCAAGCAGCATATCCAGAGCGTCGCGGTTATGTTCACGACGGTATTTGTCCCACAGCAACACCGCATCGTAACCGGCCATGTCAGGCAGATTACGCGGTATGCCCAGGGCCTTCTCGATGGCTTTCAGCCCGCCCTTCAGGCCGGCGCGACGGGACTCCCGCATGAGATCCCGGTGTTCAAACCGGCGGCGGAGCTCCACGCCGGGCTTCCAGGCGAGAAACGGCAGATCGAAACTGGCCCCGTTGAAAGTGTAGATGGTGGTTACGCCTTCCAGCACATGCAGCACGGCGTCCGCGGTGATCCCGTCGCCCACCAACTGGCTGGTCGACCAGTCGCCAGGAAAGTCCACGGCGATGCCGACGACAGTCGGGTAGGAATTGCCACCGATGAAACCGGTGGTCTCGATGTCCAGGTAAGCGTCCAACGGGGACGGTCAGTGCCGGAAGTGACGGACGCCTGTGAACACCATGGCGATGCCGGCCTCATTGGCGGCGGCAATCACCTCGTCATCCCGAATCGAACCGCCGGGCTGGACAATCGCGGTGATACCGGCCTCAGCAGCGAGCTCGATGTTGTCGGGGAAGGGGAAGAAAGCGTCGGAAGCCAGCACGCACCCGGTCGCCTTCTCGCCCGCCGCGCGCTGCGACAGGTGCACGCTGACCACGCGGTTGGGTTGGCCGGCGCCCATTCCGATCAGGGTACGGTCCTTAACGAAAGCGATGGCGTTGGACTTGATATGTTTCACCGCTTTCCAAGCGAATGCGAGATCGGCCAATTCGGTAGGGGTCGGCGCACGCTCGGTGGCGGTTGCCCAGGCTTCGGGATCTTCGTCGATCACGTCGGGGGTCTGCACCAGGACGCCGCCGCTGAGCGGGCGGACATCATAGTCAGCGGAACCGGGGGAGCCCACAACCGGATCCACCGTAAGGATGCGCAGGTTGCGCTTCCGCCTCAGTATCTCCAAGGCGTCGTCATCGTACCCGGGGGCGACGACCACCTCGTAGAACACCGGATCCATGGCCTGGGCGGCGGCGGCGGTCACTTCACGGTTGAAACCGACAATGCCACCGAATGCAGACACCGGATCGCCCTCATACGCCAGTTCGTAAGCCTGGGCGACGTCGTCGCGGGACGCCAGGCCGCAGGGGTTGGCGTGCTTGATCACGCACACCGACGGGTCAGCGTAATCGCTGACCGTACGCCAGGCGGCATCGGCGTCCATCAGGTTGTTGAAAGACAGCTCGCGCCCGTGCAGTTGCCGCGCTCGAGCCAAGCCACCCTCGCCTCCACTGGCAGGGACGTAGAGCGCGCCCCGCTGGTGGGGATTTTCGCCATAGCGCAGGCTGGAGACGCGGGTGAGCCCGATGGTCACCTGCTGGGGCATCTCCTCTTCGGAAGTCGGATCGTTGGAGAGGTAATCGGCTACGGCGGCGTCATACACGGCGACGTGCTGAAAGGCCTTGGTAGCGAGGGCGCGCCGCTGTTGTGCGTCCAGGCCGGGTCCGGACAAGGCTTCGGCGACCCATTCGTAGTCGGACGGATCGACGACGACAGCAACGGACGGGAAGTTCTTGGCCGCGGCCCGCAGCATGGTGGGGCCCCCGATGTCGATGTTCTCCAGGGCGTCGTCCAGCGTGACACCGGGTTTGCTGACGGTTTCCACGAAAGGATACAGGTTGACGACCACCACATCGATTGGACCGATGCCGTGCTGTTCCAGCTCCGCCATGTGGGCGGGGGAATCGCGTCGAGCCAGCAGTCCACCGTGTATCACCGGATGAAGGGTCTTGACGCGGCCCTCGAGGATTTCCGGCGAGCCAGTGACGTCCGATACCTGGGTGACGGGAACGCCAGCGTCGGCGATGCTCCGGTGGGTGCCGCCGGTGCTGATCAGTTCATAGCCGGCGTCGACCAGAGACTTGCCGAAATCCTCGATGCCGGTCTTGTCGAATACGCTGAGTAATGCTTTCAACTTGGGTGATTGCTCCTGTTCGATACTGTTTTTCGCGCTAGATTGCCCCGCCGCCGCCATCGAAGCCGCCGAAACCTCCGCCCCCATCGCTATGATGGTGGAAATGACCCGCATCACCGGGATGGTGCATCTGGCCGGGATCCATCGGCGTGGCGGAGTGGTGGCTGCCGTACAGGACCAGGCCCAGGGGACCCCAGGCCCACCAGGGGCGCATGACGTCGAGCACGGGTTCGGATTTGTCGTCGGCGTTGTTGCGGGCATTGCGGCGGAACAGATTTTTCAGACTCATAACAACCTCCACCTTCTTCCGTGTTGACCGATTCAGGCCGGATCAGGCAGCCCGGAACGCGGTCCGGCTCAGACCAGCGCCCTCTACGATTTGACCGACGTCCACCGCGTCGGGGATACCCGAAAGCAACACCGCGGCGCGCTCAGGATCGCACACCGCGACCATGCCTAGCCCCATGTTGAACACGCGGTACATCTCCTCGTCACTGATCCCGCCGACACTCTGAATTGCGCCGAATATGGGAGGGATGACCCAGGCACCAATATTAAACTCGGCGGTTACGCCCGGCGGCAGGGACGCGGGCATCTTTCCAGGCAAGCCGCCGCCGGTGATGTGGCTCAGCGCCTTGATGCTGCTCAGGTAGGGTTCCAGCATGGGGTAGTAGGCGCGGTGCCGCACCATCAACTCGTCGCCCAGGTTGCGGGTCAGGCCCGGGCAGGGACGGAACAGCACATCAGGATCATCGTCAGTGTTGAACACCCGTCGAACCAGCGAAAAACCGTTGGTGTGCATTCCGCTGGAGGGTATGCCGATCAGCCGATCACCGGGTAGGACGGTGCTGCTGTCCAGCAGGTTTTCGCGCTCGGCGACGCCCACCACGAACCCGGCAATGTCGAAATCCGCTGCGGCGTAAACACCGGGGAGCTGGGCCGTCTCACCACCGATCAATGCGCAACCGACCTCTCGGCAACCCCAGACGATCCCGCGCATCAGCATTTCCAGCCTATGCTCGTCCAATATGCTGAACGAGACGTAGTCCAAGAAGAACAGCGGGCGCGCGCCTTTGGTCAGGATGTCGTTGACATTGAGGGTTACCAGGTCCTGACCGACGCCTTCGAAATGCCCAAGCTGAGCCGCTATTTTCAGCTTGGTGCCAACACCATCGGCGCTGGCGACTAGCACGGGATTCCGATAACCGCCGAGGGCAAACAGTCCGGCGAAACCGCCACTAGTGTCCAGCACCTCCGGACCGTGGGTCACGGCGGCAAAGGCTTTGATCCGATCCTTCAGACCCTCCATGGCGTCCATGGCGACGCCAGCAGCCTCGTACTCACGGGACGCCGCGGCAGCCGCGTCAACCTCTCTAGCGGTCATCAGGCGGTGGCCCGTTCCAGGGTTTGCTTGGTCAGTTCCAGCTGCACCGGCACCGGATAGTTGCCGGTGAAGCAGGCGTCGCAGAACCCGCCCTGTTGACCGTGCACCAGGTCCATCAAACCGCGCACGCTGAGGTAACCCAGGGAATCGGCGCCGGTCAAATCCCGGATCTCAGGGATGGACATGTTGGCGGCGATCAGTTCCTGCCGCGTCGCCATGTCCACGCCGAGGTAACAGGGATGCTTGATGGGCGGGGCGCACACGCGCAGGTGGATTTCCGTGGCTCCGGCGCGACGCAGGAGATCCACAACATGCGGAGTCGTCGTGCCGCGGACGATGCTGTCGTCCACGACGACGAGGCGCTTGCCGCTAATCACCGCCGGCATCGGGTTGAACTTTTGGCGCACACCGCGGTCGCGCCGCTGCTGCTCGGGTTCGATGAAGGTGCGTCCCACGTAGCGGTTGCGAACCAGCCCGTTGGCGAAGGGGATGCCCGATTCTCGGGAAAAACCCACGGCAGCGGAGGTGGAAGAGTCGGGAATACCTATCACGAGGTCGGCGTCGACCGGATGTTCCTGCGCCAACCGGGTGCCCATCTCCTCTCGGACGGTGTGCATGAGCCGGTTGTCCATGACGCTGTCGGGCCGGGCGAAATAGATCCACTCAAAGACGCACAGCGCGCGGCTGCGACGGGCTGTATCCCCGTAAATCGCGCTCTCAACGCCATCGGCGTTTATGACAACCACCTCACCGGGTTCCAGTTCCCGGGTGAACTCGGCCTGCATGTGGTCCAAGGCGCAGGTTTCCGAGGCGACCACCCAACCGTTTTCAAGTCGGCCCAGGCACAGGGGCCGGATACCCAATGGGTCTCGAACCGCTATGACCGCCTCGGGCGTAAGCAACGTCAGCGAGAATGCCCCTTGCATCCGGGGCATGGCGTAGAAGACCCTCTCGGGCCAGGTTTTGCCCGGAGCGTTGGCCAGCAGGTGGGCGATGACCTCGCTGTCGGTGCTGGTCTCGAATACGGAACCCCACTGGGACTGAACCTGCTCGCGCAACTGCCTGGAGTTGATGACGTTCCCGTTGTGGGCAACCGCCAACTGGCCGTTCAATCCGTCGACGAGCAGCGGCTGGGCATTGGCGCTGCGGCTGGACCCGGTGGTCGAGTACCGGGTGTGACCGATGGCCATCTCCCCGGTGATGGCGTCAACGTCGCCATCGCGAAAGGCTTCCGAGACCAACCCCATACCGGTGTGAACCTTGATCCGACCCTGGTCGACGGCGGCGACCCCGGCCGACTCCTGGCCCCGATGCTGTAATGCGAACAGGCCGATGGAGGTCACAGTGGCGCTGTGCGAACCCGGCGCGTATACGCCCACCACCCCGCACTCCTCGCGTGGGTGATCAAAGGGGTCTGAGCCTGGCCGAACTATCGGATGCGGATCCATGGTTGCATTCTATGTGGCAGCCGGAAGCGGGTCAACGAAAACGCCGTCGACAACAACAGCCAAAGCTCCGACATTGAGCGCACGGCAGGCTCAATCCCGCTCGGGAATGATCTGAACCTTGCGGGCGTCGCCGTACCCTACACTTTCAGTGCGAATGCCATCGCGCTCGCCCAGATAGAGGTGGATTACCCGGCGATCAGCGGGAGCCATGGGCTCCAGCGTGATGCTGCGGCCGGTCTGCGCGACACGATCCGCGACCCGATCCGCCATTTCGCGCAGAGAGTCCTCGCGTCGCTGACGGTACTGCTCGACGTCCAACGAAACGCGAACGTCCTCGTCAAACTGCTGGCGCACGATGCTCTGGACGATGAACTGAAGCGAGTGCAGCGTATTGCCGCGTCTCCCGATCAAAAGCCCGGAGTCGGGACCGTTGATGTCTATCACGGGACCGCCGGCCAACTCGTCCTGCTCGGAGCGCAGGGTCACGTCAACATCGGCCCCCACTGCGGTGAGGATGCGCTGGACGGCCTGAACGGCGGTGCCAGCCGGGGTGTCCGCGGCAATAACTTGAACCGGCGCCGGATCGTCGGCCGGGTCCGGTTCGTCTATCAAGTCAGGTTCTTCCGCCACTCCCTGATCCGCATCGGGTTGGGCGCTCTCCGGCGCAGCGCCGATGCGGGTAACTCGGACCTCGGCCAGTTCGCCGCCAATGCCGAGGAAGCCCTGGCGACCCCTATTTAGTATTTCGACCTCTACCTCGCTGCGGTCGGCGCCGAGAGCTGCGAGCGCCTGCTCTTCGGCCTCTTCGACGGTTCTCCCGGTTTGAACTATCTGATCCATCGGAACTACTCTCCTGCGGTTCGGGGGCCGGAGCTATCGGCGCGGTCTCTTCCGCGTCCTGCCCGCGTCGCGGGAACAGCGGGAACAAGGGCCCCCAACCGGTGATGAAATACTGGATCGCGATGCCGATGAGGTTGGAAACCACCCAGTAGAGGGGCAGTCCGCTGGGCCACCCCAGGGAGAATGCTCCCAGGAAGATGGGCATCATCCACAACATCATCGTTTGACTGGACTGTTGACGCGGATCCGGTGACGGCATCTGCGTCATTTTCTGCTGCACCCAGGTGGTGACGGCCACCAGGACCGGCATGACAATGGGCGACGGGTCCGGCCGGCTCAGGTCGAGCCAGAGGAAAGTGTTGTTGACCGGCGCCGCCGAATGGATCGGGACAAAGCTGATCCACGGGTACAGCTTGTCGGAAAGGTTGACCAGGTCTTCCGGGTTGTTGAACAGGGTGAGGATCAACACCCGGAACAGGCCGATCAGGATGGGCATCTGGACGATCAACGGGCCCAGGCAGCCAATGGGGTTGACGCCGCTCTCGCGGTACAGCCGCATGGTCTCCTGGGAGATCCGCTGGCGGTCGCCCTCGTAACGCTGCTGGATTTCTCGGACCTGGGGCTGCATGGCCGTCATCGCGCGCATCTGCCGCAGCTGCTTGATGGTCAGGGGTATGGTCACCACCCGCACCAGCACGGTGAACGCGATGATGGCAACGCCCATCTGGTAGAAGCACAGCACGTACAACACCAGCAGGGTGTTGAGCATCGGCCGGATGATCACCTCGTTCCAGAGGAGGACGAATATGGAGAAAAATTCCACTTATTCCTGCCTGTCGCCGTCGGTCAGCAGCTTCGGGTTCCTAGTTGCGAGGACACGACACGTTGTCTTGCGTGTCGTAGCACCAATGAGGCATGAAGCCGGACAACACCTGCAACCGGCGCACCTTGCCGTCGTCGGTTCCGACGTACACCACTTCCTGCTCGGTGGCGCCGCCCAAACCAATGGTCCCGGATTTCACCAGTGGAGCTTTGATCTCACCGTCGCGGATGCTGTAGGAGGCGATTTCCTGGGGCGCTTCCTGGGCCGACGCCGAGGCGCGGAGCAGCACCACGCGACCCTCACGGGATGCCACCACGATGCCGCGTTCGACCAGCACGGGATCGGCCACAATTGGCGCGCCCATATCGTACTTCCAGAGCAACACCCCGTTGTCGTCCACGGCGTAGACGTTGCCGTCCATGGAGGCGGCGTAAATCCCCCGCCCGGAGGAGACGGGAGTCGCCCACCACCAGTTTTCTGCTTCCACCTGCCAGCGAGGCTGACCGTCATTGAGCCCCAGGGCATACAACCGGCGATCGAAGGAGCCGACTATCAGCAGGTTCTTGTGAACCAGGGGAGTGGCCACCACGGCGGCGCCGGCGTCGAAACGCCAGACCAGCGCCCCGGTGTCCAGGCTGACGGCGTAGACGCTGCCGTCCTGGGAACCGAAATAGGCTACGCCGTTGCGCAGTACCGGGGTAGACCAAATTTTCCCATCGGTGCGGAACGGAGACCAGTGGAGGTTCTCTCCGGTCAATGCGTTATAGGCGTACAGACCGCCGTCTTCGGATCCAACGGCAATGATACCGCCGGCCTCGTCCAGGCCCGGACTGCCCACCAGAGGCGGCATGTCTTCGGACTCGAACTGGGGTTGGCGCCAAGCCACCTGGACCGCGCCACCTCCGCCGGAACCGTCGAAAGCGTACAGGAAACCGTCGATACCCGACACATAGACGTAGCGTCCCACCGCTGGCGAACCGTATGCGCCGCCAAATCCCTCTTCGCTGCCCAGCCCGGAGACCCACCGGGTACTCACGCCATCAACCCCGAAATCGTCCAGGGCGTATACCTGCCCGGTCAACGTGGTGGCGTACACAATCCCGTTGGCCGCGGCAACAGAGCCCCATCCCTTGGTGGAAGCCCCCAGATCGCGGCCGCATCCGGCGACCGCAAGGGACAACAATGCCAGCGCGGCAAAGGCCGGAAGCAGCCTCAGAAATCGAGATTTAGCGGGTAAGGCCCAGCGGGTCAGAGGGTTGCGGGAGGGCAGGAAATGGTGGGTCATTATCAACGGTCAAACGACAGGGTCATACCCGTGGCCGCCCACGGGGGTACAGCGTAAAATCCGGCGGACGCCGAGCCAGGTGCCCCGCACGACGCCGTAACGAATGATTGCGTCCGCGGTGTACTGAGAGCAACTGGGTTGGTAGCGACAAACTCCGGGCAGGTAGGGAGACAGCGCCTGCTGGTACAGGCGGATGGCTCCCACGGCGACTACTTTCATTTCGCAGCGTCCCGTATACCATCCTCACGCTCGGCCAAAGCCGGCGGAGCGTTCAGCCTGGTGCGACGAATGAGGTTCTGTACGGCGCGTTCCAGCTGTCTGAAATCGGCTTCGCCGGCTCCTTTGCGGGCAATGAGTATCGTGTCCCAACCAGGAGCGGCAGCGGAGTTGCGCACTACTTCGCGCAAACGTCGCTTGACGCGGTTTCGGACCACGGCATTGCCAACACGTTTTCCGGTCACGAAACAGAAACGACTGCGATCCAGACCGTTGGGCAATACGCGCATAACCAGCAGGCCGTTGGCAAGGCTCCGCCCGCGGCGGTGAATCTCGGAGATGCGACTGGTGGCGCCGAGCCTATGCTGACGTTGCATCGACTGAAGGAAACCGGCGGCGCTCAGGGTGGCCAACGGACGGTTGGCTAAACGGAGAGCCGGTGCCGGCCCTTGAATCGCCGGCGGCGCAACACGGCGCGGCCGTCGGAAGTGCGGGAGCGGGAGCGGAAGCCGTGCACACGAGCGCGGCGTCGCTTTTTGGGTTGGTAAGTTCGTTTCGGCATAGGTAGGTCTCCGACGGCAAATTATGGTACTGCGTAACCCGAAATGCGTCAAGAAAACGATGGTGCTGCGCGGAAAATTCGCACTGGTCACAGCTAAACCACGGGCGACCGCCGGCGGCCGCATTCGACCGCTGCCGGTACGGGTCCGAGGAGTCAAGCGCTGGCTAGGACGGCGCGATGGTCAGCAGAATATCCGCCAACTCACGGGGCGTGGTGACCATGGGATCGTGGCCGGTGTCGATGTGGTGAACGCCCCAACCGGAAGCGGCAGCGCGCTGGGCCACGGGCTCAAAGCCCGATTCGCTGCACAGGATGAACTCGCGACGAATGGCTGCGGCATCGGGGTTGCCGACGCGCACCGGCTGGGCGAAGGTGAGAGTTGGCTGGGGAGAAAGCCGGGGCAGCATGAAAGCCTGGTCCGATGGATCGGTTATGCCCCAACGTTGCGCTATTTCGTCACCCGTGGTGGGCGCGGGCATGAACGGAGCGCCTTCGGCAATGAACCCGCGGATGCGGGCGACAAACTCGGGGCCGCGGACAGCCTCGAGCTGATCGACCATGGCCTCCCCGTCAGCAGGCGCCACGCCATTGACGTAAACCAGGGCCGATATGCGCTCTGGAGCCAGTTCAGCAACGCCGGTGATGACCATGCCGGCATAGGCGTGACCCACCAGGATGACGTCGCCCAGGTCTTCGGCGTCCAGCAGGGCGACGACGTCGCGAACGTTCAGATCGAGATTGATTGCGGCCGGCGGCAGCAGTGCAGCCAGATGCTCCCGCTCCCCCAAACCGGTCAGGCTGGGGGCCAGGACGCGATGGCCGGCCTGTCGCAACAACGGAGCGGTCTTCTACCAGGACCATCCGCCGTGCCATGCTCCGTGGATGAGGACGAAGGTTGCCACGGCGCGAGTCTACATGACCACCACGGAGCGCAGGACTTCTCCGCGCTCCATGCTGGCGAAAGCGGCCTCGACATCGCCGATACTGATGCTCTCGCTTACGAAGGCATCCAGATCAAGCCGACCTTGCAGGTAAAGGTCGATGAGCATCGGGAAATCGCGAGTGGGCAGACAATCGCCGTACCACGACGACTTCAACGAACCGCCGCGTCCGAACACCTCGATGAGGGGCAGTTCGATGCGCATGGTGGGGTCAGGGACACCGACGAGGACGACGGTGCCGGCGAGATCGCGCGCGTAGAAAGCCTGCTCGTAGGTGGCGGGATTGCCGACGGCTTCGATGACGACGTTGGCCCCGTTGCCTTCGGTGAGCGCCCGGATCGCCTCGACGGGATCCGTGTCGGTTGAGTTGATGGTGTGGGTAGCGCCCAAGTCGCGTGCCCACTCCAGCTTTCGTTCGTCGATGTCGACGCCGATGATGGTGTGCGCGCCGGCCAAACGGGAGCCGGCGATGGCCGCGTTGCCCACGCCACCGCATCCGATTACGGCGACGGAGTCGCCGCGTCCGACGCCGCCGGTGTTCATGGCCGCGCCCAGGCCGGCCATAACGCCGCAGCCGATGAGGCCGGCGGCCAGCGCGCTGGCGGATGGATCGACCTTGACGGCCTGCAGGGCGTCGACCAGGGTCAATTCGCAAAAGGCGCCGATGCCCAGGGCCGGTGACAATGGCGACCCGTCGGCAAGGGTCATCTTCTGCTGGGCGTTCCGGCTGGCGAAGCAGTACCACGGCCGACCGCGCAGGCATGACCGGCAACTTCCGCACGGGGCCCGCCAGGCGAGGATCACGAAATCGCCGGGCGCGACGTTGGTCACGTCCGGGCCAACCTTCTCAACCACGCCGGCCGCCTCGTGGCCCAGCAGGAAGGGGAACTCGTCGTTGATCGCCCCCTCACGGTAGTGCAGATCGGTGTGACAGACACCGCAAGCCTGGACGCGCACCAGCGCTTCGCCTTCTCCCGGGTCTGGCACCAGGATCGGAACCAGTTCGACCGGCGCGCCTCTGGCGCGCGAAACCACACCCTGAACTTCGTTGACTGGCATTGCTCGTCCCTCCGAGTGGGCTTGATCCCCAAGATCTCAATCGGGGCGCCCGCCTAGCGGCAGGTATAATGCCTCAACCGAGTGCCGGCGTCAAAAGCACACCGACTAGACGAGGTGCATTTCGGCCTGAATCAAGGTGCCGGGCAACGCTGGAGGACAAGGATGGCGAAACGGGTAATCATCGATACCGATCCGGGCGTCGACGACTGCGCCGCCATCCTGCTGGCGCTGGCAAGTCCTGAGTTGCAGGTCGACGCGCTGACCATCAGCTACGGCAACGGCTCGATGGCGCGGTGCGCCGACAATGCCCGCAGAATTCTGGCAGCGGCCGGCCGGGCCGATATACCCGTGTATCCCGGAGCCGAAGGGCCGCTGATCCGGCCTCCGACCGCGGGCTGGGCGTCGCACATCCACGGCGGCGACGCTTTGGGCGACACAGCCTCCAGCGTCCCCGCTGCTCAGCCGGTCGAGAACGGCCCGGCGCGTCGGGCGGCGGTGGAGATTGCGGCCAGAGCCCTGGGCGCCCCGGGTCAGATGACAGTTCTGGCGTTGGGCCGCATGACCAACGTGGCGCTGGCCCTGCGACTGGCGCCGGAAATCGTCGATGCTCTGGCGGGTGTCGTGGTGATGGGCGGTGCGGTGAGGGTCCCCGGCAACGTTTCACCGGTGGCAACGGCGAACATCCACGAGGACCCGGAAGCGGCGGCAATCCTGTACGACTCCGGCGTGCCGATCACGCAGGTGGGGTTAGACGTGTGCGACCGGTGCGGCTTTTCGGACGAACAGTTCGAGCGACTGCGCGCCAGTTCCGCGCCGGCGGTGCAACTGCTGGTGTCGGCCTCGGCTTACACGCAGGCGGCGTACCGGCGGCTGGGTCGGCTGGCGGACGGAGAAGCGGTGCGCTACAAC
>DAOUHZ010000176.1:0-33055 GCA_034428455.1 Dehalococcoidia bacterium | reverse complement strand
CGGGCAGGAATGGTGGTTGGTAACTCATTCCTTACCCGGAGTGGCCGTCCCTTTTCAACCCTGCAACGTAAAGTGGGTACGCGTGAGATTGGCGGGTGCTTGAATTCATGGCTGTTTTTTGCCACTCAATACGCGATGACGGAACTGCTACTCCCGCTGCGCTGGCCGCTCCCGGAGTTGGTGCCAGTGGATTTGACCCGAGTTGATGGTGTCGTCGATACGGCGGTCCGTGCGCACCGAAGCTACTACGGCATGGGCTGATTTCCCGGCAAAGCTGGTCAAGCAGGCAGCATGGCGATGCGCCGCACCAGCGTTCAGGACGCTGCCGCCCGATTAGTCGCAGTCACGCCGTATTCGTACTCCGTTCCCGCATCCGATACAGATGCACTGCGCCGGATGCGATTTGCTTGTCAATTTCCCAGTCAGTGTGCATGGCGACTATCACCGCATGGGCCGGTAGTCCGGTGAAGCGGGTCATGTAGCCGGCGTTGCGAATGGCGCGACGCGTGTCGCGCTCGTCGGCGGTGTACGACACTTCGACCGTCACGTAGTGCAGCCCGCCGTCGTTGTCGGTGGTTTCCATAACCAGGTCGGCATGGTGGAAACTGTCCAGGTCGTTCCCGGCGATGCCAGTGGTATCGTTGGCGCGGGTCATCGCCATCAGCTCGTCCTGGCTGACGTTTCTGGTTCTGATCAGCCCAGCAACACCGGCGATGGCGGCGGCGTTCTTCAAGGCGGCGTTGACAGCCACGTCCGCACGGAACTCTCCGAAGTCGTCTCGCAGCCGATTTATGCCGCGCTCTACAGCTTCCATCCGCTCCGTCAGCCGGTCAACCCGCTCCGTCAGCCTCGCTACGGTTTGGGGCAGTTCCAGCAATTCCCGCGTCAATATACGGGAGCGCACCGCTTCCATCAGATGCGGATTTTCGTCCAGCGTCTGCATCAGGCGTTCCACCGCTTGAATGTCATCAATGGTAGCCATTGGTGCGCCCTCGTCGGGATGCCAAGTAGATGGCCTAATTGTAAGCAGGCCGTCGCTGCCGCCAGCGGCCCTACACGTCCTTCAGCGCCAGCGCGTCCTCGCCGGCGCTGTTGCCGGCCAGGCGGCCGAAGACCATGCCGGCGCTCAGGCCGCTGCCGCCGGGGTAGTTGTGGTAGAACAGGCCGCCGACCATTTCGCCGGCCGCGTAGAGGCCCGGGATGGGATCCTGGGCGTTAGTCACCACCTGGCCGCGGTTGTTGACCTTGACACCGCCGAAGGTGAAGGTGATGCCGGTGGTCACGGCCCAGCCACGGTAGGGGGGCGTGTCCAGGGTCTGCGCCCAGTTGGTCTTGTTGACCGCCAGGCCCTCGGTGCAGCGGCCGTCCTTGACCGTCGGGTTGTACTCGATGTCCTGGCGCACGGCGGCGTTGTATTCTTCGACCTCGCGAACTAGCCCGGCCGGGTCGATGTCCAGCATTCGCGCCAGCTCCTCGATGGAGTTCGCTTCGGCGGTGGTGGCCTGCGGAATCCAGTACTCGTCGCGCAGCAGGTGCTTCACCTTCTCGTCGAAAATCTGGAAGCACAGGCCCTGGGGCTGCTCCATCAGCGCGCGTCCGTAGGTCACGTAGGTGTAGTTGCGGAAGTCCGCGCCCTCGTCCAGGAACCGCTGGCCGTTGATGTTGACCATCAGGCCGAAGGGATAGGAATGCTTCTGGAACAGCTCGGTGACCGTGCGGTCGCCGAAGGTGGGCGCGTTCATGTCCCAGGCCACCGCGTGGCAGGATGACCAGTGGCCGTAGGACTGCGCTCCAACGTCCAACGCCATCTTGATGCCGTCGCCGGTGTTGTAGGGGATGCCGCGTACCTTGACTGTTTCCCAGCCGGGGCCCAGGTAGCGGCAGCGCATCTCGGCGTTGGCCTCGAACCCACCGGCGGCCAGCACCACGGCGCGGGCCGCGATGTCTTCAAACCCATCGGGTCCCTTGACCCGCAGGCCGGCCACGTTGCCCTTCTGATCCTGGATCAGAGAGACACCCTCAGTGGAATAGCGAACCTCGACGCCCAGCCGCTGGCAGACGTCGAATTGCTGGTCCGACAGGCCCTTGCCTGCGCCCACGGCTTCCACCACCAGGCCGCCCCAGAACCGGAACTTGTCGCCGTCGCGGAACGCCTGGCGTCCGAAGGACAGAACGAACCGCACCCCGTGTTCCTGGAGCCACTTCATGGTGGGATAGGACTGGCTCACCAGGATCTCGGCCAGTTCGGGGTCCGACAGCCCGTGGGTGACCCGCATCATGTCGTCGTAGAACTGGTTTTCGGTGTACTGGCCCACCTCGATGGAGTTGGCCTCGGTCTCCGACATGTCGGGGATCAGCCCCTTGATGTCGTCCAGGCCGTTGTAGGCGAAGCGGATGATGCCGCCGGTGAAGTAAGTGTTGCCGCCACGGAAATACTCCGGAGCCTTTTCAACCACCAGGACCGACTGGGTCTGCTCGCGGGCGGCGATGGCGGCGGACAGCGCGGCGTTGCCGGCTCCCACCACGATTACGTCATAAACAGTGTCATTAGCAGGCAAAACCGCACCTCAAAGGCCCGCCGGGCTGCGTTCCGACAGGCAAATTTCCGTACCCGATGATACCACAGCGCCCCTTTTCGCCCGGTCGATGCTTGGTGCCATGACCTGCGCTGATGTACCCTTGCGTACCCACTTTGTCATTGCGAGGAGCGGAGCGACGTGGCAATCTCGGTGGGTGACCGATGTTTGCTCCGGCGACGAGATTGCCACCCCCGCATCGAGTACGGGGTCGCAATGACAGGTCCCGTAAGGCGGGTACACACAAGGCTCTAACGCCCAGGGAGAATGACCCATTTGGTGATGACATGCAGTATGACGTGATAATCGTTGGCGGTGGCTCCGCCGGCTGCGCTCTGGCCGCCCGGCTGTCCGAAGACCCGGCGCGCTCGGTTCTGCTGCTGGAGGCTGGCCCCGACTACGCTGATTTCGAGCAGTGGCCGTCGGAACTCCGCGACGGAACCAGTCAGGAGGCATCCACGCCGGGCGCGGTCTTCAACTGGTCCTACCAGGCCATCGCCACCGAATGCCAGTCCGAGCCGATCCAGATCGCCCGGGGGCGCGTCATGGGTGGGTCCGGCGCGGTCAATGGGCAGGTGTTCCTGCGCGGCATCCCCGAGGACTACGACTCCTGGGCCGCGCAAGGAAATGACCAGTGGGCCTACCGCCACGTCTTGCCTTTCTTCCGCAGGCTGGAATCCGACGCCGACGTCCAGGACGACTTCCACGGCAGCGACGGGCCGATACCTGTGGTTCGCTCACCCCGAGATGCCTGGCATCCCTTCCAGCACTCTTTCCTGCAAGCCTGCACAGCCCTGGGCTATCCCGAGGATGGGGACATGAACCATCCCTCCTCCGCAGGTGTTGGTCCGGCTCCCATGAACAACCCCGCCGGCATCCGCATGAGCTGCGCCCTGGCCTATCTGTCCGCGGCGCGTCATCGCCTCAACCTGACGATACGCGGGAACGTGCTGGTCCGGCGCGTGCTGTTCGACGGACGAACCGCCGTCGGGGTTGAAGCCGAGAGCGGAGGAGACGTGTTTACGGTGTTCGGCCACGAGATAATCGTGTGCGCCAGCGGCATCGCGTCGCCGCAGCTGCTGATGCTGTCCGGCGTCGGCCCGGCCGATCACTTGGCCGAGTTGGGCATAGCGACAGTGCGCGACCTGCCCGGAGTAGGTCAGAATCTGCGCGATCACCCGCTGGTGTATGTGGACACCGCGCTGCGGCCCGATTACGTTGCCTCCGAGTTCACCGGCTCGCGCATCCAGACCCTGTTGCGCTACAGCACCGCCGGTTCTGACTCGCGAAACGACATGCACGTGTACGTGAACAACGTGGCGTCGGGACCCAGCCCTTTGGGCAGCGGGCCGGGCGCGGATCAGCCCACCCTGCGCATGACCTGCATCCTGCAATCGGCCGACAGCACGGGGGAGTTGCGCCTGGCCTCCGCCGCCCCCCACGACAAACCGCTGATCGACTACCGCTACCTGCGCAGCGACTGGGACCGGCAGCGGTTGCGGGAGGCCGTCCGCCTTTGCCGGCGCGTTCTGGACCAACCTTCGTTCAGCTCCATAGCAGGCGACCCAGTCTCCCCCACCGCTGAAGTAATCGCATCCGACGACGCGCTGGACGACTGGCTGCTGCGCAACGTTTTCACGACCTTCCACACCTCGGGCTCGTGTCGCATGGGACCGCCCGACGATCCCATGGCCGTTGTCGACCAGTATTGCCGCGTCCACGGCGTCGCAAACCTGCGCGTGGTCGACCTTTCGATCTGCCCCAACGTGGTGCGGGCCAATACTAACGCCACTGCGATCATGATCGCCGAGCGCGCTGCCGGCTGGATTGGCAATGTCCAGGCGTAATCGTTGGCTATAATGTGCGCTGCCCCAACCTTTGATTCTGCGGAGTTCTGCCATGCCCATTTCTGAATACGTCAGCCGTTCCATGGAAGAGGGCGGCTGGATACGCCGCATGTTCGAGGTGGGCATCGCCCTCAAGGCACAGTACGGCGAGGACAACGTTTTCGACCTGTCATTGGGAAACCCAATCATGGAACCGCCGGCCGAGTTTCACGCCGAGCTGCTGCGCATCGCTCAGTCACCATCCCCTGGGATGCACCGTTACATGCCCAACGCCGGTTACCCCGAGACGCGCCAGGCCGTCGCCGACACCCTGGCATCCGAGACCGGCCTGCCTTTCACTGCGGCTGACATTCTCATGACTTGCGGGGCGGCCGGCGCCGCCAATGTGGTGCTTCGCGCCATACTCAATCCGGGTGATGAGGTGATAATCCTCTCCCCCTTCTTTGGCGAGTACGTCTACTACATCCAGAACCACAACGGTGTCCCCATCATCGTGCCCACAACGCCCGAGTTCGGACTTGACGTAGCCGCTGTTGAAGCCGCGATCACCCCGCGAACCCGAGCCGTGATGCTGAACTCCCCCAACAACCCATCCGGCGTGGTGTATCCCGGCGGTGACATCGCCGCTCTCGCGGATGCGATCACGCAGGCCGAGAACCGCTACGGCTCGGAAATCTTCATCATCAGCGACGAGCCCTATCGCCGCATTATCTACGATGACCTCACCTACCCGCAGGTGTTTCCCCACTACGAGCGGACCATCGTCGTCAACTCCCACGCCAAAGACCTGGGCCTGCCCGGCGAGCGAATCGGGCACATCGCCATCCATCCCGGCTACGCTGGGAAAGCGGAGCTGTTCGACGGCCTGGTCTTCTGCAACCGTGTCCTGGGTTTTGTCAACGCGCCGGCGCTGATGCAGCACGTAGTCCGCGCGGTGCAGGACGCATCAGTAGACGTCGGCGAGTATCAGCGCAAGCGGGATTTCCTCTACGACCGACTGACCGGAATGGGCTACTCGGTGGTCAAGCCCCAGGGCGCGTTCTACCTGTTCCCCCGTTCGCCGCTGGCCGACGACGAGGCGTTCGTGGCGGCCTTGCAGGAATACAATGTGCTGGTGGTGCCGGGGAAAGGGTTCGGCACGCCGGGCCACTTCCGCATCTCGTACTGCTTGGAAGACAGCGTGCTGGAGGGCGCCATGGACGGGTTCGCCCGCGCCGCCGAGCAGTACCTGGGCTAGCCATCAGGCAGAACTGCGCCGCGTATACGGGAGAATATCGGCCCCAAATCGATGGCGACACCGGGCATCGCGTCAGAGGTCAAAATATCGTCGGGGCCGTACACCCTCGCCAATGTCATAGATTGCCCGTCGCCTATGTACTTGGCTACCGATTCGGCGGCGAGGTCAACCGCCAGCATTTCGCGGACACCATTGCGAGCGTAAACGGGCAACTTCACGTTCAAATCACGCTGCCGGGTGGATTCGGACAAGACTTCAACCACCATGTCGGGCGCGCCGATAATACCGTGATTAGCCTCGTCGAAAATATGACTTCGCTCGTTGGAAACGAACAGCAGATCAGGTTGAAAGGTGTTGTACTCGTCAATGGCTACATCGTAAGGCGCGACGCGGGTTTCTCCAATTTCCAGCGCATCCGTCTGTAATGTGAGCTGAATATAAAACCGTCCAGTGAATACCTGATGCGGGTCATTGGGCCCAGCCATTTTGATGATGACTCCCTCAATTAACTGATAGCGGACGCCACGATGCGACGGCGGCGTCAGTTTCATGTAGTCCACCCCGGTCAACTTGGCCCGCAGTGTCGCTTTAGCCAGCGTCATAACGCACCTCCCTATGACTGATTGCGGCCCGGCCGTCTAGCCCTCGGGCAGCGCGGCGCCACGTATCAGGGCGAATATCGGCCCCAGATCAATGGCGACACCGGGCATGGCCTCGGACGTCAGGATGTCGTTGGCGGCGTACACTTGAACCAGCGTCATAGTGTGGCCATCGCCGGCGTACTTGGCTACCGATTCGGCGGCGAGGTCAACCGCCAGCATTTCGCGGACGCCGTTTCGTCCGTACACCGGCAGCTTCACGTTCAAATCACGCTGCCGGGTGGATTCGGACAAGACTTCAAGCACCACGTCGGGTGCGCCGGTCACGCCGCGGTTACCGATGATGTGTCGCCGCTCGCTGGACACGAACAATACGTCAGGTTGAGAGGTGTTGTGCTCGTCAATGGCTACATCGAGCGGCGATATGGCCGTTTCACCAATGCCCAAGTCATCCGTTTGCAGGGTAAGTTGCATGTAGAACCGCCCCGTGAAGCCCTGGTGTGCGCGACTGGCTCCGGCCATTTTGACGAGTTCCCCTTCGATCAGTTGGTAGCGCACGCCTCGATGCGACGGGGGGGTCAGCTTCAGGTAGTCGGCCCCGGTCAACTTGGCCCGCAGTTTCGCTTTGGCCAGCGTCATAATGCACCTCCCTATCACGCCATTCGCCTACGGCCAACCCCCGTTGGCATCCCGCGACGGCAGGCGCACCGTGGCGTTGCCCCGGGTGGTCACCTGCTGGCGCTGGTTTTCGCCCCAGATGTCCATGTCCACCAGGAACTCGCCATCCTCGACCCGCTTGCCGGTGACCTTGCCCTTGCACCACGTGGTGTCGCCGACCACGTTGAAGCGTCGCAGTTCAACGTGCATCCGTTTCAGGAACCCGTCGTCGCCCATCCAGTTGGTCAGCAGGTTGCCCATCCAGCAGCAGCGCTGGCAGCCGTAGTCGTAGGCGCCGGGCAGGCCGGCTGACTCCGCCGCCTCCTGGATGTCATGGACGCGGATGATGGCCTCCTGCGCTCCCGTGTTCGGGTCGGTGAACCCCCACGACGGATGCCGCAGCATCTCCCGCAGCTGGATGCCGTGGCTGATGCCGCCGATGCAACCGGCAACGAACGCCGTAATGTCGCCGTGGCTGAGCGGCCCCTTCACCACCGGGGTCAGTTCGTCACCGATTTGCACGTCCTCGAACCAGCGGGGGTTGTTGCCGCGGATCTCCTCGTTGAGAACTGCGTTGTGGATCGCCTCCAGCTCCTCCCTTGAGTACTGGTAGGGCTCGAAGCTGTACTTCTGCCGTTCGCGGGCCGCGCTCCTCTCCGCCCGCACCTGCCAGCCCTTGGTCTTGGCGATGATTTCGCCCCGCTGGTTGTAATAATCCGTCACGCTGGACTGGATCACGATGCGCCCCGCGAACTCGCTTTCCTTCTCCTCCAGCCCGGTGAACTGCTCCTGGACGCTGATCTCGTCGCCCAGGTAGATTGGCCGGTACCATTCCCAATCGTTGCCGGCGTGAAATCCGTGCACGCCGGGCAGACCGCCGGTGCGGCCCGAGCACCAGTAGACGCTGTACAAGAAACAGGGTGGCGCGATGATGGTGCCGTACTTGCTGGTCTGGGCGTATGAGCGGTCCCAGTACAGCGGGTTGGTATCCCCGATGCCCTGGCAGAAGTGCCGGATAGCGCTGCGAGACGCATCCTCGTTGAACAGCCCCACGCCATACTGCCTGGGCCGGTTAAATGTGCCCAGCCGCCCCCGCAACCGTTCAAGCCCCTCTTCCGTGATCCTGCCAGATTCAAGTACCATGCTGTTAGTCTCCCAATTTTTCATTCGGCGCCATTATAGACTACGCACTGCGATGGATCTTCCAGGGGCATTTAGCTCGGTTCCTTGTTATAATCGGCGTATCGTCAAGCCCAATTGCGTACGTAGAGACGAAAATCATGGCATTAGATACATTGGCAATGCAACGGCGGCTCAGAGATGCGGGTCTTGATGACCAACTGGCCGGTGTTATCACCAGAGAAATTGTCGACTCTGTTACCAGTGAGACAGCGGTCAAACCGGACTTGTCAGACTTGCAGGAAGTGCGCAACGAATTGAAGGCGGATAATCTGGAAATAAGGGAAAAGATTACGCAGCTGGGAAGCAAGATTACGCAGCTGGAAAGCAAGATCGCCGATTTGGCCAACGAAATTGCCGGCCTCAGAAATATCATGGCGGACAGCAAGGTAAGCAATGCCAGGTGGGCCATCGGCCTTATTGCTACAACGGCCCTGGGGTTCGCCGGGGTAATAGTGGCATTGGTGGTAGTGTAATACTGGCCGCAGCGCTAACGTGGCGGCGGGATGGTTAGCACTGGAGTCCTTTCCCGCAGATAACGTTCCGTGACGAAGGGCGACCCGAAGCCGTATTCCTCGGCGCACTGCCGCACTACATCCAGCGTCTCCGCGCGCAGCGTCTGCGGGGCCGGCTCTGTGCCGCCGGAGATGATGCTGCGGATTAGCCGGCCGGCCAGATCCTGCTTGGTATCCGGGTGCCCGCAGATGCCTTCGTAAGCCACGCCGCCACAGGGTGGGCAGTACCACCATTCCAGGGTGAGCACCGAACGTATGCCCAAATCGGGCAGTTCGTCAAAGATCTCGTGGGCCGCGTACCGGCCGTAGTAATCGCCCACTCCAGCGTGGTCCCGGCCAAACATGTGGTGAGTGCATCCCAGGTTCTTTCGGACCAGCGCGTGGAACACCGCCTCGCGCGGACCGGCGTATCGCATATCCCACAGCAGCGCGGTGGTGCGGTGGATGTTGTCCCGGAAGAAGCCGTGGGTGCGCAGGTTCTCGTGGGCAAGCACGATGGCCTCGTCGATGTAGTCGCCCTCTTTTTTCTCGCCGATGACCGCGCTCACCAGCACGCCATCGGCTTGTGCCTCCATGAAAGCGCCTTTCATCAGGTACTCGTGGCCCGAGTGGGGAACGTTGCGCGTCTGGTGGGCCACGGCGCGTTGCCATCCCACGGATTCCAGTTCAGCGCGCAATTGCTTAGGCGTCCGCCAGAACCGGTCAAAGGGCGGACTTATCACCGGCTCGCACACCAGCGTGATGTCGCCGGCCACGAAACGGTCCGCGTACCCCAGCGTGCGCTGCACGCCGGGGTGATCCGGGTCAGTGGTGGTATACACCTGTCGAGCCATCTCGATCAGGTCAACCGCAAATACCTCCGACACATCAAGCGTGGCCAGCGGATTGCCGCCGTGGGTCAGCAACACCGTATCGCCCACGGACACTCTGGCGTCCTGCAACTCGGCCTGACTGACGTCCAGCACGATGGGAATGGGCCAGACGTACCCGCTGGTCAACCGCATACTTTGTGACACTGCCGCTACGTCGGCGCTCCCCATGAAACCAGTCAGCGGCGAAAAGAAACCGTATGCGATGTTCACGCACTCGTGAACGATCTGCTCCCGCACTTCGATGGTCGGCAGGCTGGATACGGACGCGGTCCCGTCCAGGGGTTTGACCCGTTCCACCAGGGCGCCCCCGTGCGGGGACAGGCTGTTGTCAACGTTCATAGTCATCACGCGGGCAATTCTATCATCGCCCCTGTTGCGGCGGGCTAGCCGTCGCCGTGAACCTGGCGGCGCGACCGGGGTTTTCGCGCCCGGAAAAATCGATCAACGGTACGCAAAAGTTAGGGGCGCCACTTGGACGCCCCAGCCTAGCTGTCGCGGTATTCCGCCGTGCGTTTCTGGCGGAACGCCTCCACTCCTTCGACGTGGTCTTGCGAAGTGAGCGTAATCGTTTCGCCGGCGGCGGCCATTTTCATTGCCGTTTCCAAGTCGAACTCCAGTCCCTTATAGAGCATCAATTTCGACAGGCGGATGGCAATCGGCGGCCCCGCCGCGATCCGGTCGGCGATGGCCAGGGTAGCCTCTTCAAGCTCATCCTCGGCAACCAGGCGGTTCAAGAACCCGAGCCTGTAGGCATCCTCCGCCTCCAGGAAGTCCCCGGTGAAGAGCATCTCCGCCGCTCGACCCAGGCTGCCCATGGTCCGGGGGTACAACCAGGTACCACCAAAGCCAGGGAACAGCCCGATCCGGACGTATGCGGACATGAACCTGGACCGCGGCGTGCCGGTGCGGATGTCGCAGGCGCAGGCCAGGTCCAGACCCGCGCCGGTGGCGACGCCATTCACCATGGCAATCACCGGCTTTTCACACTGCTGCACGCCCAGGATCATGTCCTGGGCCAGCTTGAAGCTTCGCCGCACCTGGTCCGCGTTGCCCGAGGTCCACCCGCTTCCGTTTCCGTTGGCCGAACCGCCGAGCTGGTTCATGTCGCCGCCGGCGCAGAACGCGCGCCCGGCGCCGGTGATTATCACCACCCGAGTGTCGGGGTCGGCGTCAGCCCTGGCGACGGCGTCGGCGATTTCCACCTGCATCTGATCGTTGAGGGCGTTCAGGCGGTCGGGCCGGTTAAGAGTGATTCGGGTGATGCTGCTGTCACGTTCGGCTTCGTAAAGGATGAGTTCGTAATCGGGCATTTAAGTCGCTTCCTCCGATGGCATCGGCTATCGATTTTAGCATGGGATCCCGACTTTCCTGCGGAGGGTTTGGGTTATAATGCCGGCGGAGGGCCCAAAGGGAATTGGTCAGATGGTTCATACCCCGGAAACCATAGCCGATACCGTCGCCCGGGGGTTGCGGGCGGCCGATGATCCGCCCCGCTCCGGCGATGCGTTCAAGTCCGCAGTGACGTATGCTGGGCTGAGCGACGACTTCCGCCAGGGAGCGTGGAAGCATCTCCAAGAGGATGGCGACCTGCCGCAAGCATCCAACAAGGCCTGGGGAATGGTGGCGGAAACGGTGAAGGCCGTCAGCGCACACCATGGCGGGATCATCCACACCCACCGTTCTATCGTGCTGGTCGCGCGAGAATTGGCGCAATTAGTGCGCGAATCGGGAGACATTGAAACTGCAACCTGGATCAATAACGCATTTCGCACCGCTCGGGGACTCCATGCTAACTTCTACGAGAACGAGGAGTCGGCAGAGGAGGTCGCCGACGGCGTGCAGTTGTCCGAGCAGTTGTCGGACCGGCTCTACCAGTTGTTTTGGCCGGACCGGTTATCCTCCTGAGGCCCGGGTTCACCTGGAACCCGTAAGAGAATCGTTTGCCATGAGATCCTTGGGAGCCGCATAGCATGAACTCGTTGGTCGCATCCAGACAGTCCCGCGCCAGCGCTAGCCACGCAAGCTCGTTTTCAGAATTTGCCCACGACTATCACGGAGGCACGCAAATTGGAAGATTTGTCTAACGGAGTATTAATCGCCATCGATTGGGAAAATATACGCCGCGGGGCTCAGCTGTACCAGAAGAGCGTAACCCCTCAAGCGCTGTACGAAGCCATGACCAACGTGGGACAGGTATTCGGGGAAGTGTTGGGGGGCAAGGCATTTGGGGACTGGAGTCTCCGGCCCGATGACGGCACCGCGTTCACGCAGGCGGGCATGACGCTCTATCACGCCCCCCGAACCATGGCCGGCAAAGACCGCAGCGACCCGTCAATCCTGCTGGAAGTCTACGATTGGCTTCGTGATAGAGAAGATTGCAGCGTGGTCATCCTCGGTTCCGGGGATTCTGACTATCAAGTGCTGGTGGACCGGGCCCGCGGCATGGGCCGTCGGGTGATTCTCTGCGCCTTCAGCCAGTCCGTGGCCCGTGACATGCTCGCCGTCGCCCCACTGTTCCCGCTGGAAGCCGAGCTGGGTTTCCAGTTGGCCGAACATGGCGACGTGAACGTCCACCTACCGACTCCCGAAGAACAGGCCGACGCGGCCCACGACGTGCTCCAGGTATTCGTCCGCGAAATGAACAAGCTGGAATCCCGCATGAACTTCGTGGGTTACAGTATGCTGTGCAACCAGTGGATGCTTGACTGGGGGATCGCCTGGAACGAGTTCGAGTGCCGCCGGCTGGTGGAAGATTGGCTGTACGAAGGCATCATCGAACGCCACGACGTCCCCAACCCCAACAATCCCCAGTACCCGACCTCCGCGGTGCGGCTGCTCCGTACCAACGAAACGGTTCGCGACGCGCTGGGTTTGAACCGCCCGGCAATCTCCAATCCGGTGGTAGCCTCCGTCGACGATCAGCACTATCTCAACCCGGAGTAAATGGATGACCTCCTTCAGCTACATCGACCATCTCGAGTGCACCATCTGCGGCGATGAGTATCCTTACGATGGGCTCGCCACCGTTAGCGATTGCTGCGGCAAGGTACTTTTCGTCCGGTATGACCTGCCCCGCCTGCGCCGCGAGGTGCAGCGTTCAGTGTTCGATAGCCGGCCGGCCAACATGTGGCGCTACAACGAGCTGCTCCCGGTTACAGACCCGGAGGAGGTCATCACCCTGGGCGAGGGCGGCACTCCGCTCCTGGACGCCACCACGCTGGCCCGACAGGTAGGCGTCCGACGGCTGCTTATCAAGGAGGAGGGCCTCAACCCCACCGGCACCTTCAAGGCCCGGGGCATCGCGGCGGCGGTATCCAAGGCCGTAGAGGTGGGCGCAAGAGGGTTCACCATGCCCTCGGCGGGCAACGCGGCGGGCGCCGCCGCCGCCTACTGCGCTCGCGCCGGCACGCCGGTCAAGGTCTTCATGCCGCAGGACGCGCCGTCATCCAACAAGAAGGAGTCCATCGTCGCCGGCTCCGAGCTCAATCTCGTCGACGGCCTGATCAGCGACGCCGGGCGCATCGCCGTTTCCGTTGCTGCCGAGCAGGGACTGTTCGACCTGTCCACCCTGAAGGAACCGTGCCGCGCCGAGGGCAAAAAGACCATGGGCCTGGAAATCGCCCACCAACTCGGCTGGCGCATGCCCGACGCCATCGTCTATCCCACCGGCGGCGGCACCGGCATCATCGGTATGCACAAGGGATTCCAGGAACTGCTGGAACTGGGCTGGATCGAAGGCCAGCTGCCGCGCTTCTACGCCGTCCAGGCCGACGGTTGCCAGCCCATCGTCAAAGCCTGGAACGACGGAACCGACACCGCTGACCCGTGGCCCAACGCCACCACCAAAGCCGATGGCCTGCGGGTGCCCGGCCCCTTCGCGGATTACCTGATCCTGCAAGCGTTGCGCGAAACCGGCGGCGGCGCGCTGGCTGTCAGCGACGACGACATGATCGAGGCGATGTACACGCTGGCCGCCACCGAGGGCGTCATTGCGTGCCCCGAAGGAGCAGCGACTCTGGTGGGTCTCCAGCGGCTCCTGGCCGATGGCAGCATCGGAGCCGACGAGGAAGTGGTGCTGCTGAACACTGGATCGGGCTACAAGTACCTCGACTTGTTGCGAGGGCCGGGCGAATAGCTCTCGAACCTCGGGCACGGGTTCCTGACCGGGGCGCGTGTTTCAGCAGTCCTCGGTGTCCTGGAGTCGTTCTTCCAGTTCGCGTATGCGAGCCTCAGCGGCGAGGCGGGCAGCCCGCTCCAGGCGCAGTTCCGCCTCCATTGCGGTGGCCTGAGCTTCCGCCGCCGCCCGCTTGTCTATGGTCAGGCCTGTCGCCGGGTCCAGCAGGTCAAACTCCTGACCCCCGTCCCAATAGAACACAGCGTCCAGCAACTCACTGTAGGACCGCTCCGAACCGTCCGAACGACGCTCCAGCGGATATTCCTCGTACTGGTCGCCCACCAAACGCTCCCCGACCAGTGCGCGACCGTACAGGTCGCCGCCCGTGGGGTCGATCCTCCAATACTCCTGCACCTTCAGCTGCTGGTACAGGTCCCGCTTTCTCCCCAGATCATTCTCCGCCGTGCTGGGAGACGCCACCTCCAGCACAAAGTCCGGGACTTTCCCGGTCTCCCAGATCCAGAAGTTGGGCAGGCCCTCCCGGATCCCCGCGCTGTTCACGTCGAAGGCGATGAGCAGGTCCGGCCCCACTCGCCGGTTGCCGTCGGTGATGTCATAGGAAATGAACACTCCCCCGGAGATGAACACGTCGGAGCGGTCTTCGTAGCGCTCGGAGAGCAGGTGGGCGATGCGGTGGATGGGAAAGTACTGCCGCATACCGTCCTCAACTGGTTCCGGTTCTTCATAAAAGATGTCCGGGAGGGTCCGGACTTTCCAGGCGTTGGTGATGGTTCTGGTTGCAGACATGGAAAAGGTCTCCGACGGCGGTATGCTCCGGCGATTTTACCTGATGCTATCGCGATTCTACAGCAGCGGCATCTGGAACGCGCGGTCGGCTGCGGTGGCGTTCTTCCCCAGGTGGATGGCTGAATAGCCCTTCCGCCGCAGGTGCTCCGCCAGGTCCGGGAACCCGAACACCGTGTATACCTGTTTGGGGCGCACCGCGTCGACATAAGTCACCAGGTCGTTGAAATCCGCGTGGTCGCTGTACGGCAGGCTGGCGTCGCCCGGTCGGCCGCGACCCCAGGGCTTGACGCCGGCTCCCGCCGCCCAGCCCGTTAGCTCAAGGTACCGGACGGGCCGGCGTTCCGGCGTGATCCGGTGGACCGTTTCCCGTGATTTCTTGCCCGGCGGGAAGAGCAGCACTTCGCCATCCCTGAATACCTCGTCACAAGCGCGGTATTCGCCCGGGAACTCCACGCCGGCCGCTTCGTATCTCTGCGCGATGTCGTACACGCTCGCTTCACACGCCACCCGGAAGCCGGCCGTCAGCAGGTGATACAACGCTTCCTGCGCCTTGCCCAGTCGCCAGCCCATGACCACGGGCACGGCTCCCTGATCGAGCCACTGGGCCACCACGCGCATCGCGGTGCCGATGGCTTCCTCCTGGGGCGGAAAAACATAGTCAGGGCGGCCGTAGGTGCTTTCGATCACCAGCACGTCGCAGGGAACCTGCTGGTGCCCTTCGTTGATGGGAGAAGGCTGCACCCTCAGATCTCCGGTATACAGCAGGCGCTCTCCGGTTGCCTTGTTCTCCACCAGGGTCTGCGCGGAACCGAGGCAGTGGCCGGCCGGATAGAAGGTGATGGCGCAATCCGGAACATCCAGCGTCTCGCCGAACTCCAGCTCCACCGGGTCGGAGCGGCTCAGGTAGTCGCCCAGCAGCAACCTGGTACCGGGAGTGAGCACCGGGCGACGATGCCGCGCCGTGTGATCCGAATGGGCGTGGGAGATGACCGAAGTGTCCTGCTTGCGCAGGGCATCTAGCCACAGTCCCATCTCCGGGAGATACACCCCCCTATCGAATACCACGTCCAATCGAGCGCCCCGGCCGCCGGCTGCGGCGCGGCGGAGTATAGCACGCGATCTACGCGCACAATGGACGGGCCATGCCCCGCCGGCCGTTGCCTCCGGCGCCGGTGGTTCCCGGCGTGCGGTATAATCCTGCGCAATCCCGCCGGAGGGCCAGCCGTCGCTTGCCGCCCACCCGGCACAATTGAGGAGAATCTAGATGCCAGGTCAAATCGGCGACACCGCGCCGGACTTCACTCTCCCGTCCCCCAACGACGGAGACATCTCTTTGAGCAGCTACCGCGGCACCCACACCGTGGTTCTGTCCTTCCACGTCCTGGACTTCACCAGCGGTTGAACGGACCAGGCCACCTCCTTCCGCCGCTTCAACGAGCGGTTCCAGGAGTTGAATGCCCAGGTGCTGGGCATCAGTTGTGACCATGTAGCCGCTCACCGGGCCTGGACCACCACCATGGGTGGGCTGCCCTATCCCGAACTGTCTGACTGGCATCCCAAAGGCCAGGTGACCACCGCATACGACCTTTGGAACGACGAGCGCGGCGCCGGAACCCGCGCCGTGATCATCGTAGATCCGCAGGGCGTGATTCGGTATCGCGAGATCTACCAGCCAGGCACTTTGCCCGATCCGGAGACGATCCTCCAGGCCGTGTCCGACATCAATAGATAAAGCGAAAGGGGCGGGTTGCATGACCCGCCCCGATTTCTTCCCGGTTCAAATTCCGGTAGACGCTATCCGCCGATTCCTTCGATCCGATACTCTACCGCGCCCCGGGGCGTGGTAATTGTCACTTCCTCGCCGGCGCTCCGTCCCATCAGCGCCTGGCCGATTGGCGACACCGTCGATATCTTACCCGCCGACACGTCCGCCTCACGCACGTCCACCAGCGTGAACACGCGCTGCTGCTGCGAAGCCACCTCGTGCAGCGTGACCCGGGAGCCAATGCTGACCCGTTCCGTGTCCGCGTTTGCGGCGTCCACAATCTCCACGTTGGCCAGGTCGTTCTCCAGTTGTCGGATGCGCCGCTCCGTCAATTGCTGTTGTTCGCGGGCCGCGTCCAGCGGGGCATTTTCCCGCACGTCGCCGTCGCTGCGGGCCAACCGGATTGCTTCACGTATCTGGGGAACCTCTTCCCGCAGGCGCTGCAATTCGGCCTGCAACTCGGTATGGCGTTCCTGGCTCAACCGCGCGCTCGGAGTCCCCACTGCGCGAGACCCGGGTTCTCCGCCTTCGAACCGGCGGCGGTTACGGCGAGGGGCCGCTGCGTAGCGGGCCAGGCTGATCTCAGTCCAGCCGCGTTTGTTGGCAAACGTCAGGAATTTCTTTACCGGATCAAGCCTCGACGAGGGGTCTTCCACGTTCTCCGTCGTCCATTTGGCGTATTCGCCGACCTCGATGGCATGGAGCGTCGCCATCGCTTTCTCCTTGCCAATCCTGGCCTGGAAACGCAGCAATTCCTGCTGGCCCTGCATCGCTTGCTTACTATCTTTTAGATGTTCTACAAACCTACTGATCGCTTCCGAAATCGAGAGGTGCTGGTCGTTGGTCAACTGTTTATCCCTCCAGCTTTGGCGCAGGCTCAGGCTGCAAACTTCAATCAATATAGCATTTTGGCCGGCGGTAGGGCAAACGCGCCGGTCGGCTCACGCGTACCCAGTTTGTCATTGCGAGCGCAGCGTGGCAATCTCGTTGGCGCCAGGATCGTCGTTACACCAACGGGATTGCCACGTCGCTTCGCTCCTCGCAACGACAGGTTTGAGGAAACTGGGTACGCATGCGCGCCGGCCGGCTCAGCCGCATCCGCATTGGCTCACTTGCCATTGCGAGCGGAGCGTGGCAATCTCGTTAGCACCGGAGATGCTAAATGAGCTCAACTCCATTGGTAACCGTGCCGGCTCGCCGCGGGAAAGCCGCCTTCCTGGGGCAGGGCCAAAGCGTGCGAGTGATCAATACTCACGGCCAGCAGGTCATCGACACCTGGGCTTTTTCCAGCCATGACCCAACGGAGTTCATGTCCATGGAGCACTCCCGCACCGCGTTGGCGCGCATCATGCCGCAGGTTGGCCAGTCCCTGGTCACCAACCGGCGTCGTCCAATCCTGACGCTGGTCGAAGACACGTCGGGCGGGATACACGACACTTTGCTGGCGGCATGTGACCGGTATCGCTACGAACTGCTGGGGTGCGAGGACTACCACGACAACTGCACCGACAACCTGGCCGCGGCCCTGGCGGAGCTCGGGCTGACGCTGCCAGAAACCCCCAGCCCTTGGAACCTGTTCATGAATATCCCGGTGGATGGCGACGGATCGGTCAGTTTTGAACCGCCGGTCTCCGGGCCGGGGGACTACCTGATCCTGTGCGCCGAAATGGACTGCATCATCGCGTTCTCGGCGTGTCCCCAGGACATGGTGCCCATCAACGGCGTCGACTGCATCCCCACAGAGGCGCACTTCCAGATCATCTAGGGTACGTTGACGAATGCCGTCATTACAGCGGAAGCGGGAATGACGGATTAATCCCGCCGGTCAATTGCTGACAACGGCCCGTTGCGGACGCTTAACGGCCCTATGCTATGCTACCGGAACTGAACTCTGGAACACACGGAGGCTGCTGCCATGAAAGCCATGCAGATTACCGAATACGGCGGACCTGAGGTAATGAAATACGTCGACCTGCCGGACCCAAGTCCGGGCCCGGATCAGGCCGTGGTGGACATCCAGGCCGTCGGCGTGAACTTCACCGACATCTACAGCCGCATGGGCGTCAATCCTCCCGGCCTACCCTGGGTGGCCGGTGTTGAGGGAGCCGGCGTGGTTCGAGAGGTCGGTCCCGAGGTTACCAACGTCGCCGTTGGGGACACCGTCGCGTATTGCAGCCACCCCGGTTCCTACGCGGAGCAGGCTCTGGTTCCGGCCTGGCGTCTGATCAAGATGCCGGAGGGGTTGTCGGCCCGGGACGGCGCGGCCGCCATGCTCCAGGGAATGACCGCCCACTACCTGTGCTATGACACCTATCGAGTCCAGGCCGGCGACCGCGTGCTGGTTCATTCCGGGGCCGGTGGGGTTGGACTCCTGCTGATCCAGATGTGCAAGGCCCTTGGCGCCTACGTCTACTCCACCGTGTCCACCGAGGCCAAGGCTGAGCTTGCCCGGGGAGCCGGGGCCGACCACGTAATCCTGTACACCCAGCAGGACTTCGCCGCCGAAATCGCCGATGCCACCGGCGGCGCCGGACTTCAGGTGGTGTACGACGCGGTTGGGAAAGACACCTTCGACCGCAGCATCGCCTGCCTCGCGCCCCGAGGTTACATGGTGCTCTACGGCCAGGCCAGCGGCCCCGTCGATGCGATGGATCCCCGCATCCTGGGCAACGGCTCCAAGTTCCTCACCCGGCCCGGCCTGGGAGACTACACCCGCGACCGGGAGGAGCTGGAAGAGCGGGCCGGCGCCGTGCTCGGATGGGTGAAATCCGGCGAGCTCAACCTGCGGGTGGAGCATCTCTTCTCACTGTCTGAGGCCCCGGAGGCTCACCGCCAGCTGGCCGGCCGCGCCACTACCGGCAAGATCATCCTCACCCCTTAACGGTTGCGGTATTCCATCGCAGCTGCAGCATATCTGGCGATGCTTCCCACGCAGTCACCGTCATCGTGGCCCGCTCCGAAGGGCGTTCTCCTGAGCGACCTGGAGTGGGTCCAGGACGTCGCGGACAAGTATCGCCTGGACGGCCTGGATATTCCGGCCGGGTCGGTGGTGCTGGAGCGAATTTTCGCTACCGGAGGCCGGTGCTTCTGCTACCCTGACGGCTCCTGGCTAATTGGGCTGTCTCATCCCCGGCTGCAACGCTCCGGGCGTCGGGGCGTGGAAGGCATTCTGGCGCACGAACTGCTTCACGCCTGGCTATGGTCCCGCCACCGTTACCAAGGCCATGGCGCGATTTTCGAAGGCCACGCCTCGGCGCGCGGCATTCCGCGATGGTGCTCCGCGTTCGGTGAAGTACGCCGCCAGGGGCCCCAGCAATTGGCGCTGTTCGACACGTGGCCGCCGGCCCCGCTGGCGGGCGCGTCATCTCCTACCCGATTGTCGACGCCCCGGGGCTGACACATAGGCTCTTGATTCTAATTCAAGCGTTGTCGCGCCTCAAAACGTACTTTTTTACGAGTTTTTGCGAAAATTGCTCAAAAATAGCCTCCGATTTGACATCGGGCATTGGTGCGGCTACACTGCGGGCAGTTAAACGCAGGTCTGCACACCCATCAACCTGCCCTTAAACAAGGAGGCCATATGAGTGCAGCCGCGCTTTCAGCGCACCGACAACCGTCGGAACCGGACTCTACGCGGTCCCGCCAAAAGCGGGACCAGTGCTGTGGCACTTTGCCTTTTGGGAGCGGTCGCCCATGCGTGGATGACACCATTCGCGGGCGGGCCAAGCACCAGCTGCCCTGCGAGCCCTAGCTGCTCGCAGCCCAAATCGGGCGGTGGAAGTAGCGTTCCACCATAAGCCCACCCACTCGGGTTTTCGCCGCAACGCCGACTGATGGTTGGCGCTTGATGAAGCGTGTCCATCCGCACTTGATTCGTTCATGTTTTCATGCGGCCGCGACGGCAAACCAGGCCGAAACCAGGCCGAAAATCCACCATCGCCAAACGAGTTTGGCCATCAAAAACGAGGAGCAAATATGAGAGAAGTCCTTAGGTCCAAAATCCATCGCTGTTGGGTGACCAGCGCCAATCTGGGGTACGTGGGCAGCATCCTGATCGACCGTGATCTCATGGAGCAGACGGACATCGTCGCCTTCGAGAAGGTCCAGGTGCTGAATATCAACAACGGCGCCCGCTGGGAAACCTACGCCCTGCCGGCCGAGCGCGGCAGCGGGACCATCGCCGTTCAGGGCGCCGCCGCCCGGCTGTGCCAGGAGCGCGACTGCCTCATCATCCTCGCTTTTGAGGTCACCGACGAGCCTGTGGATCCCCGCATGGTGTTGGTCGACGAGAACAACAAATTCCTGGAGTGGATTGAAGGTTCGATGTACGCCGAGCCCCAACCCGAGCCCGTCGCGCTTTTCTGAGCGGGAGTCGGAGGCACATTACGACGCTGAGGCGCCCTCTACCGTTCCTTCCGGGACGCAGAGGGCTCTCTGCACTGGGGTATGCTCGGTGGCCCCGAAGAGCCGGGTTCCGGTTTGCGGATCTCCGGTACAAACATTCGGGACGACTTTGTCATCGCTTGCCTCAATCTGAACTCCGCCACGCTGGAGAATTCCGGCATTGATGGTGCGGCCCGCGTCCTGTATCTGGACTGTAGGAACAGCAGGGACCCCGACGGCGGAAACGCTTCTCCGCGCTTGCCTACGCCACCTTAAAGATGGCGTAGGCGATGCGCAATGAAGAGTTGGGCTGGGCCCAATACCGGTGCGTCAAGCAGACGCGCGAAAATCTCACTCGAAAAAGGAGCTGTATATGGTAACCGGCCATCGGTTTTCCGAGCAGGAAACCGAAGAGTACTACGACGCTGAAGATGTGATCTACCGCTCGGTGTGGGACGCCGAAGGAACCGTCCACTGGGGCGTCTTCGATGGCGAGCCTTCCGGGGATTCCAATATCCGCGAGGAGTTTCGGGCCGCCGGTATTCGACTCAATGAGTTGATGGTGGAATACGCGGGCATCGACGCCAATTGCCATGTCCTCGACGTGGGCTGCGGCAACGGCACCAACGTGGTCTGGGTGCACCGGAACACCGGCGCCCAGGCGACTGGGATCGACCTCAGCGGTGTCCGCATCGCCAACGCCGTGGCCTCGCTGGACCAGGCGCCGGAATTGGCCGGCAAGGTCGCCTTTGAGAAAGCTTCCGCAACCGACCTTCCTTTCGCGGAGGGAACCTTCACCCACGTCTGGAGCCAGGCCACCATCTACCACGTGCCCGACAAGGTGAAGGTTCTGGAAGAAGCGTACCGTGTACTCGCTCCGGGCGGGCAGTTCATTTTTGACGATCTGATCAAGCCGCGCACCAACATCAGCGAATCGGCGCGTGAGTTCGTCTACGACAGGCTGCTTTTCGACACCGATTTCAGCTTCTACTCCTACATCGACACGCTGCGTGACATCGGTTTCAAGGTGCTGCAGGCCCGCGATATCTCGAGCCACCTCGCGCGCAGCTACACCTACCTGTCCCGGTTGGCGTCCATAGCGGAAGGACCCGAGGGTTACCAGGACCGCTTCGACTACCTGACCGACGCCTACATGAAGACGGTGGACGCCATCAACAACGACGATCTCGGCTGGGCGCAGTACCTGTGCATCAAGCCGGCCTAGTCCGATACCTACCGCGGAGCAATTACCCATGCCTGAATCGGGAAGCATAAATCCGGACGAAAGGGTCCAGTGGGTCTACTCGTCCACCACCAACGACGAGTTGGCCGAGCGCTACGACCAGTGGGCCCGGGAGTACGACGACGACCTGGAAAACACGTTCGTCTGGCTCGCGCCCCTGCGCGGCGCCGAGACCCTGGCTGAGCACGTCGCCAAAGACGCCAAGATTCTTGACGCCGGCGCCGGCACCGGCCTGGTCGGCGTGGAGTTGCAGCGGCTGGGTTACGGCGACATCTGCGCCATGGACCTGTCCGAGGGAATGCTGGACGAGGCTCGTTCCAAGGGCTGCTACAACGACTTCCGCCAGATGGCTTTGGGTGATCACCTGGATTTCGACTCGGACGCTTACGACGCGGTTATCAGCATCGGCGTCTTCACCCCTGGCCACGCACCCCCCAATTCCTTCGTGGAACTTTGCCGTGTAACCAGGCCGGGCGGCCACATCGTCTTCAGCATGCGCCCCGACACCCACGTTGAGCTGGGCTTCAAGGATCAGCAGGACGCCCTGGTTGACAGCGGCGCGTGGTCCCTGGTCGGCGTCACCGAGCCGTTCCAGCCTCTGCCCAAGGGCGAGCCGGAAGTGACGCACCAGATCTGGGTCTACCAGGTGAACTGAACCAATGCCACTGCAAGTACGGCTTGTCGAGGGGCGACCGAACGGTTGCCCCTCTTTATTGTCCCATCGACCGGTGCGTTACAGGGTGACTACAGGTTCGTGCAAAATTCCGGCCGCAGTACAGATTGTCATTGCCAGGAGCGTAGCGACGCGGCAATCTCGTTCCCGAAGCAACGGCCGTAGCCGCAACGAGATTGCCACGCTGCGCTCGCAATGACATCTTACACGGGCCTAAGCGTGACTAATCCGCGGCTTGACCGCCGGTTATCTCCGTGATATTCTCGCGCCACAAAATCGAATAGGCTTCTGGCGGGAGCTTGGTTATGCCAGGCTGAGAGGGCGGCCGAAGACAGCCGCCGACCGTAGCACCTGATCCGGGTAATGCCGGCGTAGGAATTGGAATCGCTTTCTATGTGCCGCCAGAGTTTAGAACCTGGCGGTTTTTCGTTGTATGGCGACCGTCCTGGTTCCGCCATTCGAAACTTTGGGGAGGTTGGCAATGCTGGATACCACCGTAGGCATCGTTACGCTGGTCGTTGCTTGCGCGGCGTTCCTCGTCCTGGGTCTGACCTATGCCTGGCGTCGTCGGCGCCAGAGCGTCGAGGACTACACCATCTCCCGCAACCACGCGCCCTTCAACGTGGGTGTCGCAACCTTGGTCGCATCCATGTTCGGCACCTGGGTCCTTCTCAGCCCCGGCGAGTCGGGCGCCAACTTCGGCATTATCTCCCTGGTGGGCTACGCCCTGGGCATGGCAGGCATCCCCGTCATGTTCATGTTCGTCGGCCCGCGCATCCGCCAGCTGATGCCCAACGGTCACTCGGTTACCGAGTATGTCCGCCACCGCTTCGGCCTGGTTCCCTTTGCGGCCATCTTCATCGTCATCATCTTCGTCATCGGCATTTTCATCACTGCGGAAATGACGGCCATCACCGCCGCGGTAAGCATCCTAACCGGTTCTCCGGCGTGGGCCACCGCCGTCGCCGTCGGCATTGTCGTTATCGCCTACACGGCCTACGGCGGCCTGCGCGTTTCCATCTTCACTGACCGGATCCAGTTCTGGATCCTGATACCCGTTCTGTTGCTCCTGGTCATTGTGGCTGCCGTGCTGGTGGGCGGGTCCGGATCCTGGGGCGCCGCGAAACAGGCAGGGCTATTATCCGTCACGACGTCCGGCAGCTACTTCTTCGCCATCGTGCTGATTATCGGCATCGTGGCGTCCAATGCGTTCCACCCTGGCATGTGGCAGCGGGTCTACACCGTGGAGAGTCAGGCTGCTCTGAACCGCAGCCTGTGGGGCGCGGCGGCTATCGCCATCCCCTTGACCTTCCTGATGGGCATGGGCGGCATCGCGGCAGTGGGGAATGGTTCCGTAGGCCCCTTCCAGTATCCCGAGGTCGCCGCCGCCCTGTTCACCCTGGCCGCCGACGTGTTCCCCCTGTGGATGCACTTCCTGATCCTCATCTGTGCCCTGATGCTCGCCATGAGTACCCTTGACACCCTCATGAACGGTCTGGCCAGCGGCATGGCGGCCGACCTCGCCGGCATCGGTCTGGAACGGGGGATGCTGTTGCGCCTGGCACGCGCGGTCACCGTAATTGTCGCCATTCCCGCCATCATCGTGGCGTCCCAAGGCCACAGTGTCCTTTACGTTTTCTTGATCGCCGACCTGCTCGGCGCGGCCATCGCCGTGCCCATGCTGGTGGGCCTGTACTCCAGCCGCATGCCGGGCTGGGGAGTGATTCTGGCCGGAGCCGTGGGCATCATCATCGGCGCATTGTTCTATCCCAAGCCTGACCTGCTCTCGCCCTGGGCGCTGGTTGCGCCTTACGGCGGGCAGATGTTCTGGGCCTTCGCGTCGGCCCTGGTCGTCTCCTCCGCCATCTCGGCGGTGGTGGTCCTGGGCCAGCGCCTGGTGGCTCCCGACAGTGAGTACGACTTCGCCATCCTCAATGCGGACGTACAGCTCATCGACGAGGCTTCCGCAGCAGACGACTAGTCATCCGCAATCATTCGTGAGGCGAACCACCGTCCGCCCCACATTTCAACAACATCCCAACCTACCGGCAGGAGGAACCACAACATGACCATCGTCAACAAGGATTACCTCAGCGAGCAAGCGCAGGTGGATCCCGAATCCGTTCGGCCGTTCCCCAACTCTCGCAAGGTGTACGAGACCGGGAGCCGTCCCGACATTCGGGTGCCCATGCGTGAGATCTCGCTGTCGGATACACATTCGACCGAAGGCGTCGAGAAGAACCTTCCGATTTTCGTCTATGACACCTCCGGCCCCTACACTGATCCTGACGTCGCAGTCGACGTGCGTCAGGGCCTGCCCGCCCTGCGGCAGCGGTGGATCGAAGAGCGCGGCGATACCGAGCAGCTGCCCTACCTCACCTCCGAATATGGACGCGAGCGCCTGGCAGATTCCGCATTGGACCGCTACCGCTTCAGCCACATCCGCAACCCGCGCCGGGCCAAAGCCGGCAAGAACGTGACCCAGATGCACTACGCCCGGCAGGGGATAGTCACCCCGGAGATGGAATTTATCGCCATCCGCGAGAACATGCGCCGGGAGGAGTACATCGGCACCGGCCTGATGGGTTCCAAGAAGGCGATGAATTTCGGCGCCAACCTGCCCGAAATCGTCACCCCGGAGTTCGTCCGTGATGAGGTGGCCGCCGGCCGCGCCATCATCCCCTCCAACATCAACCACCCCGAGTCGGAGCCCATGATCATCGGGCGCAACTTCCTGGTGAAGATCAACGCCAACATCGGCAACTCAGCCGTTACCTCCAGCATCGAGGAAGAGGTCGAGAAGATGACCTGGTCCACCCGCTGGGGCGGCGACACCCTCATGGACCTCTCCACCGGCCGCAACATCCACGAGACCCGCGAGTGGATCATCCGCAACAGCCCGGTCCCCGTGGGCAGCGTCCCCATCTACCAGGCCCTGGAGAAGGTCGACGGCAAGGCCGAGGACCTGACCTGGGAGATATTCCGCGACACGCTCATCGAGCAGGCCGAGCAGGGCGTTGACTACTTCACCATCCACGCCGGCGTGCGCCTCCAGTACGTGCCCCTGACTGCCAATCGCGTCACGGGCATCGTCTCCCGGGGCGGCTCCATCATGGCCAAGTGGTGCCTGGCTCATCACCGCGAGAGCTTCCTGTACGAGCGCTTCGCCGACATCTGCGAGATCATGAAGCAATACGACGTGGCCTTCTCCCTGGGCGACGGCCTGCGCCCCGGCTCCATCGCCGACGCCAACGACGAAGCCCAGTTCGGCGAGTTGGAGACCCTGGGCGAGTTGACCAAGATCGCGTGGGAGCACGACGTCCAGGTCATGATCGAAGGGCCGGGTCACGTGCCCATGCACCTCATCAAAGAGAACATGGACAAGCAGTTGCAAGACTGCTACGAGGCTCCCTTCTACACCCTAGGGCCGTTGGTCACCGACATCGCGCCGGGATACGACCACTTCACCTCGGGCATCGGGGCCGCCATGATCGGCTGGTTCGGCACCGCCATGCTCTGCTACGTGACCCCCAAGGAGCACCTCGGCCTGCCCAACCGCGACGACGTCAAGGAAGGCATCATCACCTACAAGATCGCCGCCCACGCCGCCGACATCGCCAAGGGCCACCCGGCTGCCGCAATCCGCGACAACGCCCTGTCCAAGGCGCGGTTCGAGTTCCGCTGGGAGGACCAGTTCAATCTCGGCCTGGATCCCGACACGGCCCGCGAATACCACGACGAGACCCTGCCCAAGGAGGCCCAGAAGGTCGCCCACTTCTGCTCGATGTGCGGCCCGCACTTCTGCTCGATGAAGATCACCCAGGACGTGCGCGACTACGCCAAGAGCAAGGGCATCGGCGATACCGCCGCCGCGCTGCTCATGGGCATGCAGGAGAAGTCGGAAGAGTTCAAGGCTTCCGGCAGCGAGGTGTACCGCAACGTCTGACGGGCGGCGCCATCCGGCTACGCAGTGCGAACCTGCCGCGGCGGGTTCGCACTTTCTTGTGCGGTACAATAAACGCAGACCAACCAATCCTGGAGGCCCGACAATGGCCGCGCCGCTTAAACCCGACACGTCTCAGCCGTCCGGCGGCGAGCCGATTCTCGCCCGCTTCTCCGACGGCAGTCAAATCGCCATTTTCAACTGGGCCAAGGCCGACTTGCCCGAAGTCGAATGGTTCGAGGTGCGCCGCGACGATACCGGACGCATAGTGCTGACGCCAGTAGATGAAATCCCCTATGAAGCGACTCTCTGGGCGGAGCAACGGGACGTTATCGAAGCTGCGGCGAAACCGCGCCCTTACGCCCACTTGACGGTTGACGAGTTGCGGGACGTTGAGATGACGCCGGAAGAACGCGCTGAAGAGTTGTTTGCCCGCGGTATCATCAGCCGCAACAAGAAAATCCCCGGCCAACTCTCAATCAAGCCAGTAGCCCGCGTGCCAGGGGCGCTGGAACACTTTTTGAAGGAACGTCGTGGCGAGGCGTAGATGCTGCATTTACCGCAGCCGCCAATTGCCTATGTTGACGGATCGGCGTTACTGGCCATCATTTTCGATGAAAGCGCCGGCCCGACCACGACAATAAGGCTGGCACAGTTCACAACCTTAGTTTCCTCAACCCTGCTCGAGGCGGAAGTGCGCGCCCCCATGTTCCGTGCAGGCCAGAATTACGACCCACGCTGGCTGCTGGACATCGTCTGGATTTACCCCACCAGTTCTCTCGGTGCCGAAATGGCCGACGCGCTCCAGGTGCGTTACTTGCGCAGCGGCGATTTGCTGCACGTCGCCACTGCTCTCTATTATGCCCGTATCAACAACATTGAGCTGGCATTCATCACGCTGGACAACAACCAACGGGAGGTGGCCGACGGCCTCGGCTTTGCCACCTGAAAATGAAAACAGGGGCGGATGATGATCCGCCCCGGCTCATTTGTCGGCGTGTGGTTCGGGTTCTATCTGAACACCGCCAGGCACTTGGTGGAGTTGAAGATGTACGTCTCGTACCAGTCCACGATCTCCGCCTGGTAGCCCAGTTCGTCCACCGCGCCCACCAGGCAGGCCCAGTTGAGCAACTCCTGCTGGCCGGCGTCTTCGATCTGCGCCGTGGAGACGCCAGCCCACGCCTGGTAGTCGCCGGCCTTCATCTCCTCGAACCGTGCCCGGTCCGATTCGATGTCAGGGTACAGCCACCAGTTCTTTTCCGTTAGGAAGGCGTGGGACCAAGACGAGGATGCGATCAGGGCAACCCGCCACGGCGAGTCCTTCAGCGCTTGCGCCGCCGCCGCGCCGACCTGCATGCACCGCTTGGGCGACGGGCCGGGCGGGTCGGGATCCGGCGAGCGTTCCTCGCTGCCGCCCTGGTTGCGGATGACCCGGCTGCCGTAGCAGTTCACCAGCATGGGCACCACGGGATAGTCAAACCCCGTGCGGTCATAATCGAGGTACAGGATCGTGTTGAGGATGGCGTGTCCGAGACCGGGCTCATGCAACGGCTGGTAGGCGTAGGACATGTCCACGCCCCGGTCGATCATGCCGGACACCAGCGCCCGCGCGCCTTCCTTGTGTCCCTTGTAATTGAACACCGTGTCCGCGCCTTCGCCCCACACGTTCCGGCGCGCCGATCCGTTGCCATTGTCGAAAGGCTGGCAATTGAACTCGTCGTAGGCCAGGACGCAGAAGGGCGGAATTATGTCCTCTTTGAAATTCTCGTACTGGTCGTCGCCCCAGATCACCACGAAGTCAGGGTTGAACGCGTCCAGTTCCTTGCGCAGCTCTCGGAAACCGGCCACCATGCGCTCCCGCAGTCGCACCGCCGACGCGTAACCCTCGTCTTCGCCGAATTCCACCCGCATGGGTTCCGGCCAGTTCAGCGGATTCTTCATGTCCGCCGGTATGCGGTCGTTGGTCCGGAGCGTTCGCTTGAGGGAAGATTCCCCATCTTCATCGGGCCGGATGAACGACGGCGAATGCGTCAGTCCCAACCCCAGGATTTCAGCCATGATTGCCCTCCTTGCCGTATTCGTAGGGGCGAATGATCGTCCGCCCCACTCCTTGCCCGTATTGGAATGCTCCGCTACTTGAAGATCGCCAGGCACTTGTTGGAGTTGAAAACGTAGGTCTCCACGTAGTCCAGGATCTCCGGCTTGTAGTCCAATGTATCCATCGCCCCGGCCAGGCACATCCAGTTCAGCATCTCCTGTTGCCCGGCGTCCTCAACCTGGTCGGTGGATATACGAGCCCAGGCCTGGTAGTCGCCGGACTTCAGTTCCTCGAACCGCGCCCGGTCCGACTCGATGTCGGGCCAAAGCCAGTGGTTCTTCTCCACCAGGAAGGCATGGGACCACGAGGACGAAGCGATCAATGCCACGCGGTACGGCGAGTCCTTGAGCGTTTCAGCAGCAGCCGCACCCACCTGCAGGCACCGCTTCGGCGAAGGTCCGGGCGGGTCCGGGTCCGGCAGGTATTCCACCGCGCCGCCTCGGTTGCGGATCACCCGGCTGCCGTAGCAGTTCACCAGCATAGGCACTACGGGATATTCGAACCCCTTGCGGTCGTAATCCAGATACAGCAGCGTGTTCAGGATGGCGTGGCCAAGTCCCGGCTCGTGCAGACCCTGGTAGGCGTAGGCCATGTCCACGCCCCGGTCGATCATGCCGGACACCAAAGCCCGCGCGGCTTCCTTGTTGCCCTTGTACTTGAACACCTTGTCCTTGGGTTCGCCCCAGAAATTCCGCTGCCGGTGCGCGAAGGGCTGGCACTCGAACTCGTCGTAGGCCAGCACGCAAAACGGCGGGATGATGTCCTCGCGGAAGTTCTCGTACTGGTCGTCGCCCCAGATCACCACGAAGTCCGGGTTGAAGGCGTCCAGCTCCTCGCGGATGCGCCGAAAGCCAGCCACCAGGCGGGCCCGGTGCTCCAACGAGGAAGCGTACCCTTCGTCCTCGCCATACTCGATCCGCATCGGCTCCGGCCAGCTGCTGGGGTTCTTCATCTCCTCTGATATGCGTTTGTTCCCGGCGAGTGTCCTCTTCAAAGGTATCGCTTTGTCTTCATCGGGAGATATCAGGGGAGGGTAATGCGTGAGGCCAAGCCCCAGGATCTCTGCCATTTCGTCACCTTCCGTATCAAGCGCGGCGTTGGCTGCAGTGGTGGCGCCATTTTCTGTATCCCGCCGGGATGTGTCAACCGAGATTGTGGGGCTACGCACGACCGGAGCGAGGTTTTTGTCAGAATCAGGATTTACGAGATTTCGGGATTTTCAGGATGTGCATAAATCCCGAAAATCCTCAAATCCTGATAATCCTGATTCAGACATTCCCCGCTGGGATGGGCTTCGCGCAGGCGTTACCTCACCGACCGCTCCGTGTAAGATTTGCCGAATGGTACAATCGAGCATAGCAAACCGGCCTGCCTCCGTCCGGCGCTCATTCCCTTCAATGCCTGAATGCCACACGGTCGGAGGCCGCCGTTACCGATTCCAGCATCAACTTACCGGAGCAGAATTCAACCGCCGCCGTGCGATCAGCTATCAGAGAGGTAACCCCGTGCCCGACCAGAACTTCGACGTCATCGTCATCGGCGGCGGCATGGCCGGCCTGACCGCCGGCATCTACGCCGCCCGCCAGGGCCTCAGTACCGCCATCGTCGAGCAGATGATGGCCGGCGCCCAGATCATCAACCTGGAGCGCATCGAGAACTTCCCCGGATTTCCCCAGGGAATCGCCGGTTACGAGTTGGGTCCGGCCACCCAGGAGCAGGCGATGAACGCCGGCGTCGAGGTGCTCATGGACACCGTGGCCAGCGTGAACGCCGACGGTGACTATCTCCGCGTCGCCGGCGAGGGCGGCGGCTCCTACCTCGGCAAGGCCGTGATCATGGCCGCCGGGTCGACGCTGCGCACCCTGGGCATCCCGGGCGAGGAGGAGTTCCTGGGCCGCGGCGTCTCCCACTGCGCCTCCTGCGATGGCCCGCTGTATATGGGGCAGACCGTTGCCGTAGTCGGCGGCGGCGACTCCGCGGCGGACGAGGCCCTGACGCTGACTGAATACACCGAACGCGTCATCCTCTTCCACCGGGGCGACGACCTGGACGCTCAGCAGGTTCTCCAGGACCGCATTGCCGCCCAGCCCAAAATTGAGGTCCGCTACAACTCTGAGGTAGTAGAGGTGGTGGGCGAGGACACCGTCACCGGTGTTCGAGTCCGCAGCGCCGACGGTGAGAACCTCGAACCAGTGGCCGGCCTCTTCGTCTACGTCGGCCTGGAACCCAACTCGTCCCCGGTTTCCGACCTGGTTCCACTGGACAACGCCGGACACATTCCGGTGGGGCTCTCGATGGATACTCCGCAACCCGGGCTGTTCGCGGCCGGCGACATCCGCCAACAGTCCGCCGCCCAGTTGGTCGCCTCCGCCGGCGACGGCGCCACCGCCGCCATCGCCGCATATCGTTACATCCGCTCCCGCGAGTGGTGAGGTTCCACCATGCAGATCACCGACCACGTTTACAGCACCCACATCCAGGAGGACCCCAGCACCTTCGGAGCGATGCACCCCGGCGGCACCCAGATCTACTTCGTGGGTGACCCCTCGGAAGGCATGGTCATGATCGACTCTGGCGAGCCCTACCGTTTCTGGACTCAGCAGATCATGGACTACTGGGCCGAACTGGGCAGCCCTGCCATTGACGCCATCCTGATCACTCATGGCCATGGCGACCACGTCGGCGGCCTGGACCGCCTGCAGGAAGCGTTCGGCTGCCCGGTGCGCTGTCACCCGAAGCTGGCGCCGCGCCTGCAGCACACCCTGGGTGGAGATTCCGTCCACGCCCTGCGCGCCAACGAAACCGTCACGTCTGGCGACGGGGTCACCCTGCGCCCGCTGTTCACGCCGGGCCACGAGGACGACCACGTCTGCTACTTTCTGCGTCCTGACCGGGTCCTGTTCAGCGGCGACAACCTCCTGGGCAACTCGTCGTCCAGCGTGCGCAACCTCAAGCAGTACATGACCTCCCTGGGACGCATGGCCCGCACCCGCCCGCTGGTGGTGTGCCCCGGCCACGGCAACACCATTCTCCGGGGTCAGCAGCGCATCCAGCAGCAGATCGCCCACCGCCTCAGCCGCGAGGATCAGGTCCTGGCCGCGCTGGACGGTGGCGCCACCACCGTGGACGAGATCGTCACCGCCGTGTACCCGCGCAACCTGCGCCGGTCCCTGCGCGCCGCGGCGGGACGCAACGTGCGTACCCACCTGGAAAAGTTGCGTCAGGAAAACCGGGTCATCGAACGCGAAGCCACCTACGTCCTGCCGGATTAGCGGCCGCTGGGCATCCCCGGGATGATGCTTTACCGGGCAAACGGCGCCGCCGGAGCGGTCGGCTGCGGGTTGGCGCTCTGCTGCCTGGGGTTATTCCTGCTCACGCCGGTGGCGGTGTTCCTGTTAAAAGGAGTGGGTTGGGCGCTTATCGTTTTGGGCGTGCTGCTGGCAGTGCTCGGAGCGTGGGCCTGGTGGAAGCGCCGGTAGGTTCAACTCCCGGACATCCTCGGGTTGTTCGGGGCATTCCGGGGATCACCCCGGAATGCCCCGTTTGCTTCTTCGCAAACCGCCATTAAATCTCCCCCGTGTGGCGCGTTTCGCAATCGCAGGCGAATTCCGTAGGGAACTTGGGATTACTTGTTGACAAAGGGTTAACAAGGGTATAAATTGCCCCAAATGCCGCCGCAATCATGCGGCCAAGCCAACCAGCGAGGAGGCTAATATGCTTAAGATTGGGCACGAGGTAGTCCGTCCCGGAAGACAGTGGGGCGACGCCGAGATCACGATTCCGGTTCCGGAAGAACTGGAAACCACCCCTGGTATCCCGATGACCGACCGTGAGGTTGACTGGTACGCCCGCGAGTATCCGCTGGAAACCATGAACATCACCGAGCGCGCGTCCCGCGACTGGTCGAACACCCTGCGCGACCTCCACGCCGAGATGCGTGAGATCCGCAAGGAGCACGACAAGCTCAACAGCAACCTGGTCATGGCCGCCCGTTCGACGGCCGAGATGGACGCCACTGCTGAGCCCACCGGCGAGGACATCTCCCAGCTGGTCAAGGACAAGGCTCGCCAGCTTGGTTACCTCGAAGTCGGCATCACGTCCTATGACCCGCGCTATGACTACAAGAGCAAGCGCGGCTTCACCATCCTGCCCCACGCCATCTGCTTGGCCTATGAGCAGGACTTCGAGCCCACCCAGACCATCCCCAGCGTCGACGCCGAGATCGTGCACTCCAGCACGTACCGGACCCAGGCTGCTGCCGGTCTCGAACTGGGCAACTTCATCCGCTCCCTGGGTTACAAGGCCCACGTCATCCACTCCAGCGATGCCACCGGCCCCGTGATCCCCATGTTCGTCGCTGCCGGCCTCGGCCAGCTGGGCGCCTGCGGCTACCTGCTGTCCCCGCACACCGGCAACCGCATGCGGTTGATGATGGTCACCACCGACGCCAACGTCACTTATGACGAGCCCGTCGACTACGGCATCCACGCCTTCTGCCAGGTGTGCCAGGTCTGCGTGAACCGCTGCCCCGGCCGCGCCCTGATGCG
>DAOUHZ010000175.1:0-11434 GCA_034428455.1 Dehalococcoidia bacterium | reverse complement strand
CCCGCCGCCCCGTCGGCGCCGGCCGCCGCCAGCCCGGCGGTGGCCCCAACCTCTCCGCCGGCGCAAGCGCCGCCCGCTGCCAGCCCGGTGACTATCCCAACGGTGCCGCCGGTGACGATCAGTCCCCTGGCGACGTGGGTTCCGCCCACGATCCCGGATGCGGAGGATCGTACCCTCACCATCTATTCCGGACGTTCGCAGACCCTGGTGCACCCGTTGCTCCTGGCCTTCGGCGAGCAGACCGGGATAGACATCCGGGTCAAGTACGCCGGCAGCGCGTCCACGGCGGCGACGCTGCTTGAAGAAGGCGACAACACGCCGGCCGACGTGGTGTTCATGCAGGATCCCGGCTCGCTGGGCATCCTGGCAGACTCGAGGATGCTGTCCCCGATACCACAGGCTACGCTGGACAAGGTGGACTCCCGGTTCCGGTCTCCCGCCGGCCTCTGGATCGGCACGTCGGGCCGGGCCCGCACCATCATCTACAACACCGAAGCCATCAACCCCGATACCGACCTGCCGCCGTCCATACTGGACTTCACCGAGCCGGAATGGAGAGGCCGGGTCGGCTGGGCCCCCCGCAACGGATCGTTCCAAGCGTTCGTCACGTCCCTCCGCCTGCAATTGGGCGAGGATGTGGCTCGGGATTGGCTGATCGGCATGCGGGACAACGACGCCGTGGCCTACCCCAACAACGTAACGACAGTGTCGGCCGCGGCCGCCGGCGAGGTCGACGTGGGCTTCGTGAACCACTACTATCTCGAGCGGTTCCTGGAGGAACACGGCGAAGGTTTCGGCGCCCGCAACCACTACATCGGCAACGGTGATCCCGGCGCGTTGGTGCTGGTGGCCGGCGTGGGCATTCTGGACGCGTCCGAAAACAAGGATATCGCGGTGGAGTTTTTGAACTTCCTGCTCGGCGCGCCGGCTCAGACCTACTTTGCCCAGGAAATCAAGGAGTACCCGGTGTCCGCCGGAGTCCAGCCGGTCGGCGATCTGCCTCCCATGGAGTCTCTGGACCCACCGGACGTGGACCTCGGCAACCTCAACGACCTCGAGGGCACGCTCGAACTGTTGCGTGAGACCGACGTTCTGCCGTGATGATCGGCCATCTGTCGCGCAACATACGCAGATTCACTCGAAGAAGGGAGCTACTGCTGGCGGCAGTGGCTCTCTTCGCATTGTTGGCAATTGCCTACGCGTTCTCAATAGAAATTCGCGCCAGCCGGGGAGCGTCCATCACCGGGGACGAGCCCTTCTACCTGCTGACCACCCAGAGTCTCCTGAGCGACGGCGACCTGGATCTGCGAAACCAATTCGACGCTAAATCCTACAAGTCGTTTTTCGACCACGCCGACGACCTGTGGCAACAGTCGACGCCCACGCCCGACGGACGCTTGCTCAGCCCGCATAACCCCGGCCTATCGGTTCTGGTCATCCCCGGTTTCCTGCTCGGCGGCCTGGCCGGAACCCAAATCCAGTTGATGCTGATGGCGGCGGCGACCATGTCGTTGGCATTCATCATCGCCGACCGGCTCACGGGCCGCCGGTTCGTGTGCTGGGCAGCGACGCTCGGAGTCGGTCTGACCGCGACGGCGTTCATATATTCCACGGAGATCTACCCCGAATTCCCGGCCGCGCTGGCCCTGGTCGTTGCGCTATTGGTCGCCACTCGCCGTGGGAAGCCCGGTCTGTGCGACGCCCTTTGCTTGGCTGCCGTCCTGACCGCGATGTGCTGGCTGGGGTCCAAGTACGCCGCATTGGTTGTGCCGGTGGGAGTATATTTCCTGTTCCGGGCGGACCGGCGCGGGCAGATCGTCCTGCTGGCAACCGGTGGCATTTCCGCGGCGCTGTTCGCATGGTCCCACCTGCACATCTACGGCGGCCTGACTCCCTACGGGGTCAACGCGGTGTACGCGCAGTGGAACACGGCCGAAATCCTGAGCGGCCATATCGGGTTTTCGGAGCGGTACTACCGCATCTGGGGGCTGTTCATAGACCGGCGTTTCGGCATCGGGCGCTGGGCGCCGCTGCTCCTGGCGGCGGCTCCCGCGCTGGCGTTGCTGGTGATGCGCACCTGGGAACAACGCTTGCTGCTCGCCCTAATCCTCATTCAACTGCTGATCGCCACCTTCGTCGCCATCACCATGATGGGCTGGTGGTTTCCCGGCCGCACCATGCTGACGGTGTTGCCCCTTTTCGCCGTGCCGCTGGCTCTGCTGATCGGGCGCGCCTCAACGGCCATGCGGGTGTTCGTGACGCTGCTGGGCGCCGGCACCCTGGCGTTCACCGCCGGCCTGGCCTATGCCGGCCACGCCGGAGAGATCACCATCGCGGTGGATCCCTACGACATGGCGTTCGTGCCATTCCAGGCCATCGCCGGTCTTTTCCCTCTGTATACCTGGTGGACGGCGGAAACCTGGCAGCTCACCTATGCGTGGTGGGCGGCGTTTGTGATCGCCACGGCGGCGGTCCTGTGGCCCGAAATCTCCGGCGCCGGCCGGCGGCTATCCCAGCAGTTCCTTCATGCCGTCGGCAAAGGAGACCCGGGGCTCCCAACCGATGAGCGACCGGGCCAGTGAGCAGTCGGCCGCTTTCCGCGCCTCCTCGAACTCTTGCCTGGGATTGGGAACGATATGCTGGACCGGGCCGCCGATGGCGGCGGCTATCCGGTTGACCGAGGTTTCCTGTCCGGTCCCGATGTTCAGGACGGTATGCGAGCCGGCCGGCAATTCTGCGGTGGCGGCCAATATATTCGCCTCCACCACGTCGGACACGTGGGTGTAGGAACGGGTCTGCTCACCGTGGCCGTACACGGTAAGGGGATTGCCTTCCCGCCGCATCCGCAGGAACCGGGGGATCACCAGCGCGTACTGGCCTTCCGATGGCTGGCCCGGACCATACACGTTGAAGTAGCGCAGCGACACGACGCTCATGCCGAAGAGGTTCGCGAACAGTTCGGCGTACTGCTCCCCCATCAGTTTCTGCAGCGCGTAGGGCGACTTGGGGTTGGGTGTCATGTCCTCGCGCATGAGGTGCGTGGGCTGGTCGCCGTACACGCTGGATGACGACGAGTTGATGACCCGGCGCACGCCGTTGATCTGCGCGGCGCGCAGCACGTTCAGCGTGCCGGTCACGTTGACCGCGTGAGTGCCCACCGGGTCGGCGACGGACCGCTCAATGCGCGCCCACGCCGCGGTGTGGAACACCACGTAGGCCCCGTCGGTCGCGGCTACCAGGGCGTCCGCATCCGTTACGGAACAATAGAGCGGTTCCGCCGACGGATTGAGTCCCTCCAGCTTGCCGGTGGACAGGTCGTCCAGCACGACGACCTGATGGCCATCGTTTACCAGGCGGTCAACCAGGTGCGCGCCGATGAACCCGCATCCTCCGGTGACGACGCACCTCATGCGTGTCTCCCGTTGGCGGTTTGGATGGGAAGCGGCCACGATTGCCCGTGGCAGTTAGTTGGCGCGTTTCGTCCCACTCCCCGATACTCGAATCCGAGCCGCTGCATCAACGCCGGATCGAGGGCGTTCCTGCCGTCGAACAGATAACGGGGCGGCCGCATCTGTTCGGCGATGGCTTCCCAGTCGGCGTTGACGATCTGATCCCATTCGGTCATAAGCACTACCGCCTGGGCGCCTTTGGTTGCCGCCTCTGGATTTTCCGCCGACGTGACCGACGACGGGAGGTACCGGCGTGCCCGATCCTGAGCTTGTGGGTCGTATGCGCGAACCGAAGCGCCATCGTCGGACAGCGCGCGGATCAGGTCCAACGCCGGCGCCTCGCGCACGTCGTCGGTGTCCGGCTTGAAAGCCAGTCCCAACACAGCGACGCGCAGTCCGGCAATGCCTCCGTGGAACCGTTCCCTGAGCGCGTGCAGCGGGCGCAACCGCTGGCGGTTGTTCACGGTGATCACGGAACGGAGCAATTCCACATTGGCATCGCTGGTGAGCGCCAGGTGGTCCAGCGCCCGAACGTCCTTTGGAAAACAGGAACCTCCGTAGCCGACTCCGGCATGGATCCGGCTTCCCGTCCGGGGGTCCATTGACAGGCCCTCGCTGACGGTGTCGATTGACGCTCCCACTCGCTCGCAGAGGGCGGCCATTTCGTTGATGAACGAAATCCGCGTTGCCAGCAAAGCGTTGCTGGCGTACTTGATCATTTCCGCGCTGGTGATGTCGGTTACGACACGGGGAGCGCCGTTGCCGTCATTCATGCCGCTTACCACACCCAGGGACCGAGAATCGCCGGGTTCCAAACCGATCACGACGCGGTCGGGATGCTGCCAGTCATGGACTGCTTGTCCTTCCCGCAGGAACTCCGGATTGGACACGTAGCGCACTCCCGAGCCAGCCAGGTCGCGGTTGACCAGCCGCTGACCGGCGCCCGGCGGTACGGTGCTCTTCATCACCAGCGTGGTCTCGTCGGAGGCTCGCTTGCGAACCCATGAGACCGCGGCGCGCACCTGCTCCAGGTCGGCAGCTCCGTCCGGTCCCTGCGGAGTTCCCACCGCCACCAAGACCGCTTCGCCCAATGGTTCGGTGAAATCCGAGGTGTGGATGAAATGCAGCGACTCGTTCCCAATGGCGGCTTCCATCACCGGTTCAAGGCCCGGTTCGTAGATGGGCAACCGCCCCGATTGGAGGATCATCACACGGTTCGGGTCGACGTCGACCCCGGTAACGTGGTGTCCTCGGTTGGCCAGGCAGGATGCAGCCACGATGCCAACGTATCCCAATCCAATCACCGTGATCTTCAATTAATCCTCTCCAATGCAACGTTCAAGCAGCCCTGATCGATTTCGACCATTTGGTGAAATCGATCAGACACCGTTCGGCCAACTGCTGGAAGTTTGCCGCTGGGAAACGCCTACTCCCGACCGCGAAACGAACGGATTCACACAGTACGTTTCAACGCGATCATATTGCGCTTGCGTGTAAAACCTTCGGCGACACCACCGGCAGAAACGTTCTCTGACCACCACGGCGCCTCGGTTGCTATGACGGGTCACTATGTTGTCCGTCCCATCGCACCGGGGACAGGCAAAAGTCTTGGCTCCCGGCATATTCAATCAGCCTTCAGTTGGCAGTTGGGCTTTGTCGGTCGCGGACACGTCGCCATACCTGGCGATGAAGTGTCGTTCCACGCGGCCGGTTGCCAGCATCGTTCCTATGACCAGCAGCCACAGGAAGAACAGCCCGCCCACGATTGGGTGGACCATGGACACCGCATCCAGCCAGATGAATTGCATCGCGACGCCCAGGACAACGGACAGCGGCGCCACCTTACGCAGTGCGCCTTCAACCTGCCACTGGAACCACGCCGCAACAATCAACGCCAGACCGGCGGCCGTGAATCCGACCTTGCCAACAATCCAGCGCAGGTTGTCCACGACAACGATGTTGCTAACACCCGTCGCCGATGCGCCGGCAACGTCCGCCTGCGCAGCAATGAACAGCGCGCACACGCCCGATGCAGCGGTGCAGACGCCCGAAATAATGAACAGGTAAGGCACCCACGGCGTCGCCCATCGGTCGCGGATGATCCAGGTGCGCAAAAGGTACCAACCGGCCGCCAGCAGGGTCAGGCCCGACACCACTCGGGTGACGCCGAACAGGCTGTACATTCCCCGGTTCTCGGCAACCGCGCGCAGCGATTCCGCGAATGTTCCCTGGTCCGCATCGGAGGCCACGCGCGCGTACACCATGACCACCGTAATCAACGCGGTCAAAATCAGGAAGGCGCCGCCCCAACGGGCAGCCCGATCGGAAACACCGCCTGATGGTACGACTGAGCGAGATGCTACCGACCCCGTGTCAACGGTCTCTTTTTCGTCAGACACTGCCACTCCTTTCAAAATCGCGGATGCGCGAGGCTGGGGATTCCAACCGGCGCACCGGATTGTGTTTTGATCAGCGGCAGGGCTGCTGGCCCTACGCTCCCGGTGTCTCCGGCAATGCCCAGTCTCGGGACCGAGTTGCAGCGCAACCCGCAGCCGGCGGCGCTATAGGGATCGCAGGTCATTCAAGCGAAAAGCAAGTCTACGCTTGCACAGCCGCATGATATTATGCCCGACTTAATATTTTTGTCAAATGGTACATCCCGCTACCCGGCAACTCGGCTGCGTAGTGCACCGGAGGGGTTCACAGAGCGTATCGATGCGAAACAAATAACCCCGTCGGCGCTGCTGGTTGTCTCGTGCGTACCCGGTTTGGGGCAGGGGAACGTCAGAATCAGGATTTGCCGGATTTCAGGATTATCAGGATTGGGTTGGTTAGCGCGTTGGCGGCAGCATCCTGAAAGTCCGCTAATCCTGGAAATCACGATTCTGACGAACCCCCGAAAGCGGGTGCGCATGAGTGCTGATTATGTGTTGACACAAGGGCTTGGTGAGAGTAGATTGAGGCCCACGGGTTCTTGAAGCACATTACAGATTTGGGGGAGCCTATGTTTCTGTGCGTGTGCAAAGCGGTAAGGGTTTCTGAAGCGGTCGACGCGGCGCGGGCCGGTGTCGATACGCCTGCGCGGATACGGCAGCATTTCGGGTTCGACGACGACGAATGCTGCGGGCGGTGCGCCGAGCACATCGATTCGGTGGCGCACTTGGTGCGGATCAAGCTCCGCCAGATTGACGGTGCCGTTGCCCCGGCCGGCGCAGCGGCGCGAGCGTAGGAGGTGACCATTCCGCCAGCCAGCCGCGACATCCAGCGGAGCGTGTAGTGGGCCGCCCGGAAGTCGGGCGGCCCACTTTTTTGCCGGGCTCCGGCCGGCGTCATGCTACAATCGAGTTCGCCGCTAACTTAATCAGGGGAGTGATATCCATTGAAAGCCAAAGACGGTGTGGTTGACCACCTCAACAACCTGCTCACCATCGAACTGACCGCCATCAACCAGTACTTCGTGCAGGCGGAAATGTGCAAGAACTGGGGCTTCAACCGCCTGTACAAGCGGTTCCGGGACGTCAGCCTCGAGGAAATGGAGGATGCGCAGCACCTGATCCAGCACATCCTCTACTTGGAGGGCGTGCCCAACCTGCAGCGGCTCAACCAGGTGATGGTCGGCGAGAGCGTCATGGAGGACCTGGAGTTGGACCTCCAGTCCGAGATGAACGCCGTCAGCGCGTTGGTGGACGCCATCAGCCATTGCGAGCAGGTGCAGGACTACACGACACGGGGCATCCTGCAAGAGATGATTCGCTCCGAGGAGGAACACGTGGACTGGCTGGAAACCCAGCTGGAGACCATCAAGATCATCGGCATGGACCTCTGGCTCAATCAGCAGATCCACGAAGAGTAGCGGTTAGGGGCTGTATTTCAGTACGCCGGCGAGGGAATTCGCCGGCGTTTTCGTTGCCGAGGTGGTTTCCATGATGGTACCACCGACACAACCCGCAGGTTCCAGGGCCAGTTGCCGGCTCTCATTGCCCTCGTAGGCCCAGGCCATCAACAGGTACGGTCCTGAGCGCCGCGGTCCTAGACGGGTCAGTAGTTTACGTCCTTCACTTGCAGCCGTGCTCGGCGACATACAGGATCGCGTTGAGCATCCGCCGGTTCGACAGTTTGACGTTGCCCCGCTGGACGGGAAGGACCGGAGCAATGCGTTCGTACTGAGCTTGCGTAATTTCCATGCGGCGATGACAACATCTCCACATGGTTAGTGTGAGCAGGCCCTAGTAATAAACGGCGTTGCCGGTGCCGCCGCCGGCCGCGATCAACTCGCCGGTGATGGCCCACGCCTTGTCGGAGGCGAGGAAGGCGGTGAGGTAGCCGATCTCCGAGGCGTCAACCATGCGGCAAATGTGGTTGCCGCGAGCCGAGCCGGGGGAGAAGTCCTGCGCCTCAGCTTCCTCCGGCGAAACGCCCAACTGCTCGGCGCGGGCGGCCAGCAGACTGGGGGTGCGCTCGGTGCGGGTGGTGCCGGGATGGATGCAGTTCACGGTGATGCCGAACTGCCCCAGTTGCGCGGCCAGGGTCTTGGTCATGTGCACCAGCGAGGTGTTGCGCGCGCCGCCGCTGAGGTTGCCGGCGTTGCGGGCGTTGAGTCCGCTGATGTTGATGATGCGCCCGAATCCTTGGGCCTTGAGCAGGGGGATTGCCGCCCGCGAGCAGCGCAGCGCGCCGACGAACTTGACGTCGAAGTCGCTGATCAGCTCCTCGTCGATGAGGTCCTCGATGGGTCCGGTGGCCGACGGCGAGCCTCCGGGCAGCGACGCGCTGTTGACCAGGATGTGCAGCCCGCCCAGCGTGTCGGCGGCCTCGTTGATTACCCGGTCCACCTGTTCGCGGTTGGTGGCGTCGAAGGACATGGGGATGGCGCGGCGGCCGGTGGTCTCGGCGATCTCGGCAGCGGCCGCTTCCAGGTCGGGCATGGAGCGCGAGCCGACCACCACGTCGGCGCCCTCGCGCGCCAACTCCAGGGCGATAGCCTTGCCGATGCCGCGGCTGGCGCCGCCCACAAATGCCAGTTTGCCTTCAAGTCCAAAATCCATGGGAAATAGCCTCCGTTGAGATGCGAACGCCGCAGGCAGGGGCGGGTTCGCTGGGATGGGGGGATTATACAGCGGGTCGCAAGACCGGACCGCAAAGATGACTGGTGGGACGAATGGTAAGATGGTGAGGAGAGGACTGAAACCATGGGAACCTTTCGGATCGAAATTGGAGTAGCCGGACTGGACGGTGATAATCCGGTTGCCGTAACCGCATTGGTGGACACTGGCACCACCCATTCGATGATGCCGGCGTCGCTGCTGGGCCGGCTTGGCATAACGCCAACTCGGCGGCGGACTTTCACCATAGCCGACGGCCGGACGGAGACCTACGACATCGGTGCGGCCATGTTTTCGGCCGGCGATGATGTCATGCCGTGCCCCGTCATTTTCGGTCGAGAGGGACGCTGTCTCCTCGGGGCTACCACTTTGGAAAACTTCGATTTGGCGGTTGACCCAGTGAACCAGAAACTGACCCCGGTGGCGGAGCTCACCGTATGACGCCCCAAGTCCCCGCAATGACGCCGCCGCAGTTCATCGCCAAGTGGCGCTAAGAAAGAACTTTCTCGTTGTGCGCCCGTGGTGACCAGTTTGAGGGTGGATGCGCAGCAGACTCGTCAAATGTTGCCCGACTGTGAGTGAGACAGCGAAAGGAACGCTGCTATGAACACGCAAGACCCAATCACCGAAATACTGAATGCCATGGAGCAGAACCCGGATCTGGCTGATGTATTTCGCACCCGAATTCTCGGAGACGATTTCAAGGAAATCACGGAGTTGTTACTAGCATTAATAGACTTCCAAGATGCGACATCCGAGTTGGTGAGCAAAAGCTCCGACCTGTCCGTCAATACTGCAAGGGTGATTGCTGCGGTTCAGACTCGCCAACGCAGATCAGAAGACGCGATAGTGGGACTACAGGAGGAGCAGGCGGCCGTGCAGTCCGATATCTCGGAAATGCGAACCGATATAGAGCGGATAGCGACCAGCCAGTCCCGAATGGATGAGTCAATAGAGCAACTGCAAACCGATGCGGCGACGCTCAAGACCGACGTGTCCATGCTCAAATCGGACATGATTTACGTCAAGGAGAGTTTAGACAAAATAAATGGGCGTTTAGACAACGCCGCTGGGGCCAACTACGAATTCAAGGTGCAAAAAAACCTGGGGAGTATCGCCGGCCAGCACCTGCACTTGCGACGGACGCGGACGCTGAAAGGCCCGCGCACGGACGACGACCAGGATTTGCGGGAGCGTGTGGATGATGCGGAAGACCGGGGGATTATCACCGAGTCCGAAAACCACGATATGTGGCTGTTGGACCTGATATTCTCCGGCCGACGCAGGGAGGACAGAGCGGAGGTTCTGGTAGCAGTGGAAATATCATTAACCGCAGCCGACAATGACATATCTCGGGTGAAAGAGCGGGCGGAAACGCTGCACAAGGCCACCGATACTGAGACAATACCAGTGGTCATTGCAGAACATATCGATCAGGAACGTCACCGGGCCGCGAAGCAGGCAGGGGTGGTCATCATCCCCGTCCCGGAAATCTGAAACGGCTGAGCATAGTGTCTGAGTCGGTAAGCTAAATCGCTCCCGCCCTCGCCAGCGCCGCCAGCTCCTGCGCCGCATATCCCAGCAGACCGCAGTACACCTCCACGTTGTGCTCGCCCAGGAGCGGGGCGCGGGTCAGCGTGGTGGGCGTTTCGCTGAGCTGGAAGGGGGCGCCGGTGTATTCCAGGGGGCCGGTGGCGGGGTGGTCGACCTCGGAGTAGAAGGCGCGCTCGCGTTGCTGGGGGCTCTGGAACACCTCGGACGGCGTGTAGTAGGGGGCGATGGGGACCCCGTGCGCCTGCCCCTCAGCGTAGAGCCACTCGCGGGTGTGCTGGGCGAACCATTCCCGCATGTGCCGGTTCAGCTCGGGGCCGTGGGTGGCCGGGTCGCTGAACATCTCCGGTGATGCCCAGTCGGGGTTGCCCATGAAGGCCAGCAGGCCCTCGAACTGGCGCGGCTCCAGGGTCAGTAGCTCGACATAGCCGTCCGATGCCGGCAGCACGCCCCCGACGCGGAAGTAGCGCGAGAAGCGCGTCTCGGTGATGCCTTCCGACTCGTGCCGCTGGATTGGCATGTAGCCCACCGACAGTTGGGCTTCCTGCGCCGAGGCGTCCACCACCTGGCCTCGGGCGTCGTCCGGGTTTCCCTGGCGGTGGTACACGGCGGCTAGCGCGCCCACGGCGGCGGTGAGACCGGCCTGATAGTCGCCCATGTTGACGCCGGCGACGATGGGCGGCCGGTCGGGGAAGGTGTCCAGGGCCACCCCGTTGGGCAGGAGCCAGCCCTCGCCGCCGGCATGAAACACGGCCAGGTGTCCGGCGTGGTAATCGGCGTAGGGGCCGGTGCTGCCGAAGGGGGTGACGGCGGTCACAATCACGTCGGGGTTGGCGGCCAGCAGCGAGTCGCTATCAAGTCCGACTGCGGCGGCGTTGGCCGGTGCGTAATCGTGCACCACCATGTCGACACGGGCGACCAGTTGACGCAGCAGATCGCGGCCGGCCGGATTTTCCAGGTCCAGGGTGATGCTCCGTTTTCCGGTGTTGAGGTACAGGTACAGGCCGCTGCGCTCCGGATGGGGGATGTCATCCGGGAACGGGCCGCGACGTCGAGACGGGTCGCCCACGCCGGGCGGCTCCGCCTTGATGACCTCGGCTCCCAGGGATGCCAACAGCTTGCCGCAATAGGGGCCGGGGATCAGGGAGGCAACCTCCAGAACGCGGAGGTTGGGGAGGGCGATAGGTGACATGGGGCTGATGCGAGTCATGGAGACAGCCAACTCAAAGTGTGTTGACGGCGTTTGTAACCATTGGTGCTAGTTTGAGTGAATTTTGAAAATGTCACGAAGTCCCGTTATGCTGTGGGTTGACACACTCTCAGCAAGGGGGA
>DAOUHZ010000174.1:0-5674 GCA_034428455.1 Dehalococcoidia bacterium | reverse complement strand
CCCGGTCATGAACGACGATTCGTCCGATGCCAGAAAGACTATGCCGTAGGCGATGTCGTCGGCATTGCCGACCCGTCCCATGGGGATCTGCTCGTTGATCCAGGTGAAATGCCGTTCGTTTTCGTAGCTGCGCGTCGTCAACGGCGTTCGACAGTAGCCCGGATGAATGGAGTTTGCGCGGATATTGTCACCGGCGTACTGGATGGCGGTGGACTTGGTCAACAGGCGAATCGCCCCCTTGCCGGCGTGGTATGCCGTAGACGTGGGGCTGCCCACCAGCCCGTAGATTGAGGAAATGTTGACGATGGAACCACCGCCGGCCTTGAGCATCTCGGGGATGGCGTACTTGGTTCCGAGGAAGGTGCCCTTGCCATGGACGTCGATCTGACCGTCCCATGCCTCTTCGGTTGTTTCCTCAACCGTGTAGCGGGCACCGGACCCCGCGTTGTTGACCAATACGTCGAGCTTGCCGAACGCAGACACGGTGGCGGCCACAGCGTCGATCCAGTCCTGCTCCTGGGTCACGTCGAGCTTGACGAAAATGGCGTCACCGCCGGCGGCGCGGATCTGCTCGGCAGTGCGTTCGCCGCCCTCGGTGTTGATGTCGCCCAAGACGACCCTGGCGCCTTCGCGGCAGAACATCCGGGCCGCCGCTCCGCCGAAGCCCATCAGCTCGCCTTCGACACCGCTGGCGGCTCCACTGATGAGCGCAACCTTGCCTTCCAATCGCATCGTGCAACCTCCTGCCTTCCGCTCCTTTACTGTACAACGCCGGCATTATAGCAGGGGCAACCGCAGCTTCCGACGCCGCGCGACGACACCGCTGAGCCGGTGATGGCAAGCGCGGTTCTGCCCCACCGCGCCCGCCCAGCGGTTATAATGCGCGCCGTATAGTATTGAATACTATTGCCGCTGCCGCGCCAGGAGGAACTCCCGTATGCCCGACTACTTTACCGAAATCGACGTCCTCCGCAATGGCGACTCTGCTGGGAACGGCATGACCCTGCGGCTGACCGATGGGTATGGGCGAACCATCCACACCGTCGCCGTCCCACAGGAGGGACACTCCCATACCGGTCCAACGTGGTCGTACATCTTCGAGAACGAAGGGCTGACGCTCATCGATCCCGGCGCCGAAGCATCGTTCGACCTGCTGCGGACGGGAATGGCGCTGGGCGGCCTGGAAGTACAGGACATCGACCGGGTGATCATCACCCACGGGCACGCCGACCACGACGGCGGCGTGGCGCGGGTGATCGAGCAGTCGGGGGCCGAGCTGTGGGCGCACGACATCTACCAACCACTGCTGCCCTTTGATCCTCGAGACTTGCAGATGGCTACCGACTCGCCGATCAAGGAAGCGATGTGGGAAACGGCGCGGGCGAACGGGTTCACTCATTCCGATTCCGAAGAGCGGCAACGCTACATGGCTTCCCGTCGCACACACCACGTGGGGCATCCGATCACTCACGGCGAGCAGCAGGGCATTTTGACCTACATGCACGCGCCGGGGCACTCACCGGACGAGATCTGCGCGGTGATCGGCAACGGGACGGGCAGCGACATCGTTTTCACCGGCGATCACGTGCTGCCCGAAATCAGCCCGCATCCCACGATGAAGACCGATTACAGCGGCGAGGTGCGCCGCAACCTGCCCGTTCACTACCAGGATCCCGACGATTCCTACGGCTTGCTGACCTATTTGCGCTCGCTCCAGCGGGTGGCCGACCTGGGGACCGAGGTGGCCATCCTGCCGGCGCACCGGCTCTACAACAACCACAAGTTCAACTTCCAGACGGCGCAGCGAGCGGCGGACCTGATCCGGTTCCACGCCAGGCGACTGGGCCGCATACTCGTCACGGCCGGGCCGGAACCACAGCCATTGGAGGACGTGACGCGCCTGACCTTCGAGCGACGCAAGCTGGAAGGCGGCAATTTCTTCGCGGCTCTGACCGAAGTGGTCGCCCACGTAGAGCTCCTGGAAGACTCCGGCGATTTGGAGATCACCGACGAGTTGCGGCTGCGTAGAACAGGACGGGAGAACTACCAGGAGCTGCTGCGCGCGCTGTGACCGGAGAGATGACCATGCCCCAAATGAGCCCGATGCAACCATACGATGAGCTCATTGAAACCATCGAGGATTACCGGCTCCAGTCACGGGAGTTTCTGGCGAAGAGTCGCACCTATCTGGCTGACGACGACCTGCACCAGGCTTCTGAAAAGGGCTGGGGCGCCGCGGCCTGGATGGCCAAGGCCGTTGCCACCGCCCAAAAGTGGCAGTATGACAAGCATGAGCATTTCACCGAAGTTCTCTACCAAGTCAGCAAACTGACCGGAGATGATCGGGCAATACCACTTCGTCGTACCGCCAACGAGTTGCACGGCAACTTCTACCAGCGCAAGCGTTTCCTACACGCGGATGTCATCGCCGCTTCGTTGGACGAGGTTGCCACGCTGCTGGATTTGCTGGAGCCGTTGACCGAACGCTAAATCGTCCCGACACGGAGAAGATCATCATGTCTTTGGAAGGAAAAGTTGCGCTGGTTACTGGCGCCGGGCGTGGCATGGGCCGAGCCACGGCTCTCGCATTGGCCAACGATGGGGCCGACGTCGCCGTTACCGACATTCTCGCGGACGCGGTGGAGGAAACCTCGACCGACGTCCGGGCCACTGGCCGCAACAGCGTCGCCATTGCGGCGGACATCGGCGACGGCGGCGACATTGATCGGGTAATCGCCGACGCCGTGACCGCCCTGGGCCGGGTCGATATCCTGGTGAACAACGCCGGCGTCACCCGTTACCTGGACATCATGGACATCACCGAGGGAGACTGGGACCGCATCCATCGAGTGAACGCGCGCGGCGCATTCTTCGTCATGCAGCGCACCGCCCGGCAGATGATCGACCAGGGCGGCGGCGGGCGGATCGTCAACATCGCGTCAATTGCCGGCAAAGGGTACCGGGGAACGTCCAACGCGGCTTACGCTGCCAGCAAGGGAGCCGTTATCTCCATGACGTTGATCGCGGCGCACCAACTCGCCCGCTACGACATCAACGTCAACGCCATCTGCCCCGGTTCAACCATCACCGCGATGTCGACCTCCACCATGGAGCAGCGGGCGGCGGAGATGGGAATATCAGTGGACGAGTTGCAGTCCCAGCGGGCCTCGAACATCCCCATCGGGCGCGCCAACGAGCCGGAAGACATCGCGGCCATGGCGGCGTTCCTGGCAAGCCCCGGCGCAAGGAACATCACCGGTCAGACCATCAACGTGGACGGCGGGCTGGTGATGCACTAGATCCCTCCCCTCGCCGTTTCGGCGGTCAGGTTACCAACGCGGCCTGACGGGTTTCAGTAGTTAGCTGGGCTTCCAGTTCGGCGGTGCGGCGAATCATCGCCTCAAGATCGGCTTTGAATTGGGACAGCGTTTCAGCGTGCTCCGCGCGAGCGGCGCGAACCTTGCGCAATTCGCGATAGACGGCCCAGGCGGTCAGGAGCGGCCCGATCACCAGGCCCACTATCGAGATGGCGCCGAGGGCGAAGCGAACCCCCGTGGAGGCGGCGATCGACCCGGTGGCCCCGCCGCCCGCAGCAGCAAACCCGGTCACGCGGGGCGCAAAGGCCAGAAAACGGCTGGTAATCGGACTCAACAGGCGCAGGATGTTGCCAGAGGACGTTTTCCAAACAGTTGAGGCCGCAAAGCTCGCCCCATAGCGGCCCACGATGAATGCCGATGACCCCCTGGGCGCCTGGTGCAACAGGGGTTGCCTGTTCCCGAAGGGCAGCCGCACCGGGATGCGGAATCGTCGTTTCGTTGCGGCATCGGGTTCCGGTTGCGGCTGCAAAATTTCCGGCAACGGCGGTTCGGGTAACCCAAGGTCGGCGCAAAGCTGGCGCTGCCGTTCGTGCTGAACTTGCATCGCCTCGATATGCCCTTGTCGGGCCATATCCAACTCTCGATGCAATCGGGTCAGTTGGCGATGGGCGCGTACCTTGACCACGGCCTGTATGACGGCGCAAATGCCAGCCATAACTATGGCCGCGATGATGGACGAAGTTAGAACCGTTACGATATTGGATCCCATAATCGTGTAGATTATTTGACTTTGGGAATGGCGTTCAGGTTGTCACGGGTGAAAGCTGGCGACGCCGGGCATTACAGGCCGTAACTGCCGACGACGCGCCACTGGAGGTCGGTCGCCCAACGCCCTCCCGACCAGTCATCACCGGCCGCGTTCGACTCGAAACGGGTCAGTGTCAATCGCCACGCGCGGGTGATCTGAGACACCTTGAGGTCATCGGTCACGGAGCGGGCGAACTCGACGGCGCTGTCAAAGACCGAGTCGGGCAGGTTCGCGTGGGAGAGCAGCGGCATCTGAGGCGGAAAGTCAGGGCCGTAAACGCGCCGGGGGCTCCTCACGCCGGGATTACGTTCCAACAGGTCGGCGACCATCGACTGTAGCCGGTACAGCGATTCGTTGACCACCTCCGGAGAGAAGTCGAGCCAGATGTTGCCGTCCTCGTCATTGTCGCGCGTCGTGGTGATGCCCCGGTTGAACAGCGGGAACCGAGGCGAGACGCGGCGGTAACGCTCAGCGAGTTGCTCCAGTTCTTGCGCCAACTGGCTTTCAGCGTTCGCGTCATCGGGGCCGGCGAGGGGGAAATAGTCGGACATCAACATGTGCAGCATATGCATCTCGGCGGCCCAGCAGGCAAACTGGCCGCAGATCAACTGGCGGGCGCGATACGCCCGGGCGGTGAACTCCGGGTCGGTGAGCAGGCTCACGCCGTAGCGAACTGACATCGAAACGGTTCCTGGTTGGGCGGGGAAGGTTATGGAAACAGTCTAGCGGGGACGGCGCGGAAGGGCAACGGAGGGTGAGCCTAGCGTCAGCGTCCGGCCGGATCGCGCAGCGCGTGAACCTGACCGTTGATGGTGGTAGCGTATGCCACATCCCGCGCCGCGGTCGGCGGAATAGTGAACTGATCATCGGTCTCGAACAGCCACTTGCTCTCGCCGGTGCGTGCGTTAAAGGCACTTAACTGCCCGTTTATCATCACCGGAGGGTTGCTCGGATCGTTGTAACGGAACTGGTCGGATGACTCCACGTACACCGTCCCATCAGCCACAGCAAGACCCCGCAGTCCGCCGCTAATCGCTGCCACCACCCGACGCTGCCATAAAAGTTCGCCCGTCGCAACGTCCCACGCGTAAACCCGGCCGCGCATGGCCGGATTGCCGGTTTCGGGCGGGTCTGCCAAGAGATACGAGCGTTCGTCGCCGGCGGCTACATACACCACGCCGTCGACTGCTACCGGGTCGGAAGGATCGCCCTCGGTACGGTATTGCCAGAGCGGACGGCCCGTTCGTGCATCCAAGGCAGCGACATACCCCTGGTGCCGGATGTTCTCAATGTTCTGACCCTGCTGATAAGCCTCCGAGAAATCCTTGTTGGCGGAGACATACACCACACCCTGCGACACGACGGGCAGCGACAAACGGTCAGCTTCGCTTTCGTGTCGCCAGCGTAACGCTCCGGTAGCTGCGTCAAGGGCATCCAGATGACGCTGACCAACTCCTGCGTAAACCAGCCCATCGGCAACCACCGGGCCGACCCACTGTGGGCCCTCTGTCTCGTAACGCCAGTGCAGTTCGCCGGTGAGGGAATCCAG
>DAOUHZ010000173.1:0-34933 GCA_034428455.1 Dehalococcoidia bacterium | reverse complement strand
CTGTCCCCGGACAACCTGCTGATTGCGGACCCGGCACAGGCCATTGGCATCGGCGGCGTCATGGGCGGAGCCAACAGCGAGATCACGTCGGGCACGATCAACATGCTGCTGGAATCGGCCACGTTCCATCCGCTGAACAACCGGCGCACGTCAACCGACCTGAACCTGCGGACGGAAGCGAGCCTGCGTTTTGAGAAGGGGTTGCGCCCGGAGTTGGCGCCCATCGCGCTGCGTCGGGCAACGCAGCTTATCCTGGAGACGGCGGGTGGGCAGGCGGCGTCCGGGATCATCGATGTGTTTCCCGGAGGCGACGCAGAGGTTTCCGCGGTTCCGCTCACGGTGGCGCGGCTGCGGCAGGTGCTGGGAATGGACCTGGACATCGCCCGCGCTGAGACGGTGCTGGCCAGCTTGGGCATCGTGACACGGCGCACCGGTTCCGACAGCCTGGAGGCCGACCCGCCCTACTGGCGCAGCGACATCGCCATTGAAGAGGACCTGATCGAGGAAGTGATCCGCATCATCGGGTACGACGAAGTGCCCACTACGATGCTGTCTTCGCCGATACCCTACCACCGGCCCAACGCGATGACGGCTTTGAAGGACGGCTTGCGCGACGCGCTGGCGGCGGCGGGGATGCAGGAAACCATTAGCTATCCGCTGGTCAGCTCCGAGGATTTGGACCGACTCAGCACTGCCGGCGAATCGGACGGTCCGTCCCCGTTGCTCAGAGTGGCAAACCCGATGTCCACCGAGCAGGACATCATGCGCCCGACCCTGGCCACCAGCATCCTGAACACCCTGGCCTATAACCGGGGACACAACGACGGCGGTTTCCGCCTGTTCGAGCTGGGGAGAGCGTTCATCCCGCAAGTTGCGGGACTGCCCATCGAGCGGGAAGTGGCGGCAGCGGTGATGTCCGGGCCGCGATACGACGCCAACTGGCTCAGCTCGGGCGAAGCGTTGGATTTCTTCGACCTGTCGGGAACGTTATCTGCGGCACTGGACCGCGTGGGCATCGCCACGTCGCTGGCATCGCATGACGACCCGATGTTCCACCCGGGACGGTGCGCTCGGGTGACCGCCGGCGCGGCGGACGTTGGCGTGATCGGGGAACTGCATCCCAGCATCCGCGAGGCGTTCGACCTGGGGATCGACCCGGTGGTTTACTTCGAGGTGCGTCTGGACGACCTGCTGGACGCAGGAACGGAGGGTGGTCGGTTCCATTCGCTGTCGCGCTTCCCGGCGGCGAACCGGGACCTGGCGCTGGTGGTGCCGGCAGATGTGCCAGCGGCTAGGGTGCAGGGCCTGATCGAAAGGGTGCGGTTGGTAGAGCGGGCCGAGTTGTTCGACGTTTACTCCGGCGAGAACCTGCCCGAGGGCACGCGCTCGCTGGCTTTCCGCATCCGGTTCCGTGCGGCGGACAGGACGCTGACTGCCGAGGACGTGAACCGGGCGGTGAACGGCCTGACTCGCGCGCTGGAGCGGGAAGCGGGGGCAACGGTTCGAGCGTAGCGCAACCCGGTCGATTTAAAGCGGCTCTGGCCGACAGTACCAACAAATGCGGGGGCGTCCGTGCCGCGGCCTGGATTCTTGCTTGCGCAGGAATGACGATTTCGGTACCGGGACCTGATCCGGTCAGCGGTAGTTGCATTCACGAAAGTGTGCGGAGCAATCCGGCGAGTGTGGTACGATTGCTTGTTGCTTGCCGTCCCTTCACACCACTACGGACGCGATTGCCATGACTACACATGCCCACTCCCGAGAACTGCACGCCCATGACGCCCACGGCGATGGTGACCACGAAAGTATCCATGATCATGGCCACGCCGATCACGGCCACCGACAGCACGGCCATCACGGTCACCGCGGACACCACCGCGGACACCACCGGGGCCACGACAACGGTCACGGCCACGAGGACATGCTGGAGGTGGAGCAGGCTTTCGAGCGGATCATCGCCCACTTCAGCCCCCTAGACGCGGTGGAGCTGCCGGTGCTGGAATGCCTGGGCTTGGCGCTGGCGGAAGATGTCACCTCGCCGCTGAACCTGCCGCCGCTGGCTAACTCGGCCATGGACGGCTACGCGGTGCTGCACGCTGACATCGCGGGAGCATACGATGACGCGCCGAAACTGGCGGTGATCTCCGCGGTAGCCGCCGGGCAGGTTTCCGACCAGACCGTCACCAAGGGCACGGCGATCCGGATCATGACCGGCGCTCCGGTCCCCGACGGCGCGGACACCGTGGTTCCGTTCGAGGAAACGGACGAGCTGGACCGCAGACGCGCCGGTACACCTTTGGACGAGATCGTTATCCACAAGGCACTCCCTCTGGGCAGCAACGTGCGGCCGGCTGGTGAAGATGTGCGTGCCGGCGAACTGGTGCTGCCGGCGGGAACGGTGATCCGACCCGCTGAAGCCGGAGTACTGGCCTCCCTGGGTCTGGCCACGGCGCGGGTGATCCGGCGGCCGGTGGTCGCGGTGCTATCCACTGGAGACGAGCTGACCACAGTGGGCGACGAGCTGGCGCCGGGTCATATCTACGACAGTAACAGCAGCAGCGTGGCCGCCGCGGTTCGAGCGGCGGGCGGCGAGGCAAAGATGATCGGCATCGCGCGGGACAACCTGGACGACCTGCACCGCTGCATTGACGCGGCGTCCAATGCGGACCTGCTGGTCACATCGGCCGGCGTGTCCAAGGGCGACTACGACATGGTGAAGGACGTCCTGGAGCAGCGAGGGGATATGAACTTCTGGTCGGTGCGGATGCGGCCGGCCAAACCGCTGGCGTTCGGGCTGATCCACCGTGAAGGCCGTGACCCCCTGCCGCTGCTGGGCCTGCCGGGCAACCCGGTGAGCGCACTGCTGGCATTCGAAATGTTCGGCCGGGCGGCGGTGCGCCGTATGCTGGGACGGGATCAGCTGGCGCGTCCGACAGTCGAAGGAGTGCTCACCGGGCCGATTTTCAACAGCGACGGGCGCCGGGTATACGCCCGGGTAGAGGTTGAACGGCGGGACGGAGCCTGGTACGCCACACCCACAGGACCACAGGGATCCAACATCCTGACATCGCTGTCCAAGGCCAACGGACTGGCGATCTGCCCGGCAGACCTGCCACGCAAGAACGCCGGGCAAGCCGTAAAGATCATAATGCTGGACTGGAATGAAGAGGTTAACGCATGACGACCACCGTCACCCGAAATAGCAGATCGGCAGGGCCTGAATACCGGTTCAGCCTGGAACGGCTGGAGGAGTTGAACCGGTCTCCGGTCCCGTTGCTCTTGGCTCGGCTCAACACCACTTGCCCGTCGTTTGGCAAGACACCGGCCGAAATCGCGGATCCGTCCGACCTGGTCAAGGAGATCAGGACGCATTGCGCCGGAGACACCGAGTTCATACAGTCGGCAATGCCCCTGCAGGAGATAGTGTTCCGCACCCTGCTGCTGCGGGGAGAGGAGCCGATGCCGCTGTCGGAGTTACACGCGGAATTGACCCAAAAGTGGTCAACTCCGATTCGACCCATCACGCTGACGGTGAGCGGATTGGCCCGGGTGCTGGAAAGCGACGTTTTCTACGGGTTTGCAGGGATCCCCGTTGAAGAATCGGAGCCTGATGAAGTTCCTGGAGCATCCCGCATGCTGGCAGCACCAGGCTCCGAGGAAGACGAGCAGTTGAACAGGATCTTCGAGGCGCTAGCCGGAGACGACGATGACGAGGATGAAGACATCTTCGGCGAAGACGACCTCGACGATGATGACGAGGACCTGTACGAAGACGATGAGGACGACGAGTCGGAGTGAAACCGGCCTGTCTCGACGCAGCGGCCAAAGCGCGGAGATGATGCAACGAACGGTGAGATGAGGGGCCGCGACGATTTGAACCGCTTCTCAAATCGTTGACTGCCCAGTAGGCCGCCGCTAGAATAGTGCAATGATGAGCGGTTGGGACTGTTCCGGTCCCAGCCTCACACGTTACGCACCACCAAGGAGGTGACGCCATAGCCAGGCAGTACAGGGTCAACGAACAGATACGCGTTCCCCGGGTACGGGTAATTGGAGAAGATGGCGAGCAGCTTGGCGTAATGACGGTGTCCGACGCTCTCTCCAGGGCGCGGATGAATGACCTTGACCTGGTGGAAGTGGCGCCCAACGCCGATCCGCCGGTCGCGCGGCTGCTTGACTACGGCAAACTCCGGTACCTCTCGTCCAAGAAAGAGCGCGAGACCCGCAAATCCCAGAAAAGCAACGAGCTGAAGGAAGTGCGGTTCCGCCCCAACATCGGCACCCACGACTTCGACGCCAAGCTCCGCAAGGTGCGCCAGTTCATCGGCAACGGTGACAAAGTCAAGCTGACGGTAAGGTTCCGCGGGCGCGAGGCGGTGCACCAGCAAAACGGCCTATCGCTGTTGAAGCGGGTGGCTGAGGAGCTGAAAGACGACATCCGACTGGAGCAGCAGCCTTCGATGGAAGGGCGGGCCATGTCCATGGTCCTGATACCCAATCCGACGGTCGCTGCCCGCAACGAACGAAAGGAAGCAGTAGCTACGGAATAACCACCCATGCCCAAACTGAAAACCCACAAAGGGGCCAAGGCCCGCATCCACGTGACGGGCTCTGGCAAGCTGCTCCGCCGCAAGCGGATGAGCAGCCACCTCCGGCGCAAGAAGCCGAAGAAGGTCACGCGGAAATTCGCGCAGAAGATCGGCTTCGCCGACGCCGACGTGAAGCGTCTGAGCCGGCTGGTGCCCTACGACGTCTAATCTGGAGAACCCTCAACCGTGCCAAGAGTCAAAAGGGGCGTGACCAAGCGCGCCCGTCACAAGAAAATTATCAAAGCCGCCAAGGGCTACCAGGCGTCGTCAGGGCGCAATTACAAGTGGGCCAAAGAGGCGGTGATGCACGCGTGGAGCCACGCCTACCGTCATCGTCGGCAGCGCAAGGGCGATTTCCGACGCCTGTGGATCATCCGCATCGGCGCTGCGACCCGGCAGCACGGAATGACCTACAGCCAGTTCATGCACGGGCTGAACGTGGCCGGCATCGAGATAGATCGCAAGATGCTGGCCGACATGGCGGTGCGAGATCCGGACGCTTTCGAGCGGCTGATCGAGGTTGCCAAGGGAGCAACGGTTTCGTGAACCCAGAGCCGGTTCAGCCGAATCGAAGTGAATATTATGACGCAAACTTTCAAAAGGCTGGCAATGCCGCTCAACGAGAGATTGAACGAAACCATCATCGCGGCTCGTGATTGAGAATCTATTGAATACGCGTGCCCGGCACTGCCTTGCATTCCAGCCTAAACGAACCGACAGCACTTGGTCAGAACCCGCCCCGCTCCCCGAGGAGCGGGAGGCAATTAAAGTGGAAACAGGAGGAATTTATGGTATCCCGCACTGCTCTAGAATCTCTGTCAGAGCGTGTGGCGTTGCAACGGGATAATCTGGCAACCGAAGAGGCCACCAAACACGCACTGGTTCTACCCTTTATCAGTGCCTTGGGCTACGACATCTTCGACCCTACCGAGGTAGTTCCTGAATTCACCGCCGACTTCGGCTTGAGACATGGAGAAAAGGTTGACTACGCAATAATGCGTGATGGGAAACCTGCTCTTCTGATTGAATGCAAGAAGGTGTCTGACCCGCTGCAGGTATCCAGCGCGTCACAGCTCGCCCGATACTTCGGTGTAACCGAAGCACGTATTGGGCTACTAACCAACGGGGTGGTCTACAAGTTCTTCAGCGACCTCGAAGCCGACAATGTAATGGACAGCGAGCCGTTCCTTGAAATCGACTTAACGACTACAAACTCCCGTGACATAACCGCGCTGAACTACTTTGCCAAGCCGACTTTTGACGCGGACGAAGCCTGTGCTGCTGCCGCAAATATGAAGTATATTCGCGGCATGAAAGAATACTTGGCGCATGCGTATGGCCAGCCTGATGGGCCTTTCGTCGAGTTGCTAGCTCGCAAGGTTTATACGGGCCGAATGACGCAAGCCCGCTCTGAGCAGTTCACTGGATTGGTGAAATTGGCTTTCCAGGGTTTTGTTAATGACAGGATTAACGATACGTTGCAGAGGGCCACAGACATTGCACATACTGTTTACGATAGCCCCGCTGTAACAGCCCCGGATGAAGTCGACCCTGGTGAATCCTCCGTAGAATCGGACGAAACGGGAGAGCCGAAGGACATCATTACCACCGTGGAAGAAGTGGCAGGCTACGAGATAGTGCGGAGCATCGTGGCCCAAGTGGTAGACCCAGAGCGTGTCGTGATGCGGGACACTAAGTCATATTGCGGCGTGCTCCTGGACGACAACAACCAGCGGCCAATATGCCGGTTGCGGTTCAATGCGAAAACCGTCAAGTATCTGGAGTTGATCGAAGAAGGTCGGGGTAATTTGGGCACCCGGAACACTTCCCTCCATCGGATTGATGCACCCGACGACATTGTACGTTACGCCGAGCACCTGAGGGCCACGGTAGCGGGTTATCTATCAGAGTAAGGGCATTGGCGACGGTTTGCGCACCAGTAAATCGCTAACGCCGACAGCGGCAACCTCATAGCCGGATTTCGCCGACTCGGGCAACGATACAAGGGCGGATGATCATCCGCCCTTATCGATTTGGTGCCTCGTTCCACGCGATCAAGGCAAAGTCCGTCTCAGCGCAGTCACGCAGCATCAAGTCGCGGCGCAGGTGGTTGCGGCCTCCGGCGGGTTCGCCAGCGCCGTCGGCAACGCCGACGCACAATTTCAGCCTCGAGGCGTCCTGCTCCGCGAGCAGATGCAACCGTCCATCGTCAAGCCATTCGAACTGCCGGAAAACGGACTCGTCATCGCACGGACGCAGCAGAATGGACGCGCCGGATCCCGGTTCGGCTACTGCCAAACAAACGTCATAATCGACCAGCACAATGTTGCCCGCCGGCGGTTCTTCCAACACGGCAAAGGCTTGATCATCCGCAGCACTGGTTTTGCAGCTGTGGGCCTGCAAGTCGGCGTCCAGCCGAATGCCGGAGCCGAACCCACGGACATCGATGCAATAGCCAAGCGGATCGTCCAAGTCGTCTTTAAGCCGGATCAAGAAACGGTCGGTGGCCGTCGTCTGGAGTTCGACCACCGTGGACCGTGGCACGGGCGTCAGCGTAGACTCCGGCCATGCTGACGAATTCGTAGCCGGCGTTGGAGTTGTAGCGACCGTGGCCGTAGGGACGGGTTGCACTGTCCCGGTGGGAGGTAGTTGGGGAGCGGCGGGGGCAATTCCATTGGACTGCTGCGCTGCGGCACCGGCCGAGGGAGTGGCCGTCTGGGTTGGTACGGGAGCCGGCGGGTCGGCCGCACAGGCGATCATCGCCGTGGCCGCAGCGACGAGCAACCCCGCCAAAAGGGCCATCACACGCGCCATCATCCGTGGAAGCGTTGCAGCAGCCGGTAAAGCGCCTCCGCCCCGAACTCCAGCGCGGAGACCGGCACGCGCTCGTTGGCGGCGTGGATGGTCTTGAGGAAGTCGAAATCGGGGGGCAGGTTCATGGGCATCCAGCCGTAGGTCTGGATACCCAGCGTGGCGAAATGGCGACCGTCGGTGCTGGCGGGCATGAGCATGGGCACGGAGACGCCCTCTGCATCCTGTTCGCGGATGATGCCGGAAAGGGTGTCGAACAACCCCATGTTGAGCACCCAGGGCTTGGGCTCGAAGCGGATGGCGTGAAGCTCGATATCGGGACCGGCGACGTGCTGCAACTCGCCCAGCAGGTCCTCGGCGTCGTAGCCGGGGAGCATCCGGCAATCCAGGGTAACCGTCACCTCGCTGGGGATGACGTTGGTCTTTTCACCACCCGCGATGACCGTGGCGTTGGCGGTGTGCCGGAACAGGGGCTCCAGCTCACGGCCGGCGGTTCCCATGCGTCGCAGCATACGGCCGGTGAACGCGGGGTTGAGCAGCAGTTTCAGAAAGGCGCAGTCCGGCATCGGCAGGCTTCCGCTCATGGCCTCGATCATCATGCGCGTCACCGGATGGACGTGGAAGGGCAGTGGGGTGCGGTCGAGCTTGACCAGGAACTTCGACATGCGAGTGAGCGCGGTGTCGTGGTGCACCAGGGAACCGTGTCCTCCGAATCCACGAGCGACGGCCTGAACCTGGCAACCCTGCTTCTCGGCGACCTGGACCATGTAGAACTTGCGGCCCCGGTAGGTCTTGCTGAAGCCGCCGAACTCGCCGACGGCGTAGCGGACGCCGTCGAATATCTCGGGACGGTTTTGCGTCAGCCAAGCGGCGCCTGTGTTGCCCCCGGCCTCCTCGTCACTGACCAATGCGAGGATCACGTCGCCCGGGGGCCTGGCGTGTTCATGGTGTGCGCGGATGAAGGCGTCCATCATCATGGCGACCCCACCTTTCATGTCCAGCGCGCCGCGACCCCAGACGTAGTCGTCCTGGAGGCGGCCCTCAAAGGGCGGGACGTCCCAGGGTTGGGCAACCGTAGGCACGACATCGATGTGGCCGTAGAGCAGCAGTGGCGGAGCGTCGCCGCGCCCGGGCAGGCGACTGACCACGTTGAGGCGGTCAGGGTCGTCGCCGATGAGGTCGGCGGCTATGCCGCCATCAGCGAGGACATCCCGACAGTAGGCTGCACAGTCGCTCTCGTTGCCGGGCGGGTTGGTGGTGTCGAAGCGGATTAGGTTCTGGAGGAGCTGGGCTACCGGCGGTCTGACTCCGGTTGAATGCGACGGGGATAACATGGGTTCACTATCCCCGCAGAGGGCAGGAGCCTAGCGGTTCTCCTCGTCGTCGCCGAGATCTGCGCCGAGGCCCTGGAGGAATTCTTCGATGCTGGAGGGGAGCGGCGTGGTCGGCTCGGCTTGCTCTTCGCCGCCATACTCGTTGTCGTACATCTCTTCGATGCGAGCGAGCGTATCACCGCTGGGAATCTGGCCGTCGTTGGGGGTGAGCTCGTCGTATTGCTTCTGACCGCGCTCAGTTTGGGCGATGTAGTCGGGCAGGTTGTAGAGGCGACAGAGCAAGTCCATCATGCGGGCCGCGCCCTGGTGATCGTCATCCAGATTGAGGTACTGGGGCAGGTGGACGACGAAGGCACGGGTCTCGACCCCCGTCTCCGCGGCGGTCTGGCTGACGGTGTAGGTGATGGTGGTGGGGCCCTCGTAGCTGCTGGCACGGGCGTTGGCGATGCGGTAGTCGCGTTCGACATTCTCTCCGGTTCCCAGCCCCGAAACCACCAGCGGGCGGGTGTGCGGCACCATATCGTACATGCCGCCGATGAGGGCATACTGCTTCACGCCGAAGTGATTGATGATCTCCAAGAGCGCGTCAGAGTAGTCCTCGCCGTAGAGGTGAGGCTCCAGGAGATGCGCGGTCAGCAGGTGTTGACCATCTTCCGGGTTGGCGTAACGGATGATGGTGTTGGGAACTGTGACCTCCCGGCGACCGTTGACGAGGTAGGAGCGCGGGCGGTAGCGGGTGAAATCGTAGTAGCGGCCCGGGCGATGAAGGCGACCGAGTTCCTGGCTGCGCAGGTGGCGTTCAATCCTGCCCAGGGACAGGCTGCCCACGTTTCCCACGTCTATCCACGGCCGAAGCACAGCCAGCATGTGAGGTTCATGCAGTTCGGGCGCCGGTTCGGCGATGTCAAATTCACCAATGCGCATGGTTTATCCTTGCGATAACGCGGGTACGAAACCGGGCCAAGATGCAGTTCGAGGTTGGCGCCGGATCGTTTGTTGTTTGTCGAGCGTTCGGAAACGCATCGCTACAAGTTCACGGTATCCTCTGAGTCGTTATCGAAATTCGGAGCGGGTTCGTCAAAGGGTTGGCCCACGGATTCAGCGGCCAACCGACGCTGGTTCCACTCGCGCCAGGCCGCGTTAACCTCAGCACGCCCCTCAGCGCGCCCGGCGGCGAGGTTTTCGCGGCGTTTGCGGCGACTGTAGTATGCGGCGATGACCATGGCGATTGTCTCCACTCCAATGGGACTGAATATTCCGCAGAAAATTGCGGTGGGAATGATGTCTGCGGTGAACAGGGGTGGTATCTGGTGCCATTGCGGTTGCATCTCGGGGGATTTATCAGCCATAGCGGCCCAGCGAGCGGCGATGTTGAAACCGCTGGCGGCAGTTATGCAGGCGCTGAAGCTCCAAAAGTGCCATCGGATGCGCCGGGGCGGAACCGGCAACCCCAGGATGGATCCCCATCCGGGATCATCGTCGTGCTCGGGTCTGCTGGCACTCATATTCTAGCGCATTTTCGCAGCCGCGATTCCGTTTAGCTACGGCGTCAGCACTCGCCCATCTGCACGAGTTGGCCCTCGCGCCAGGCGGTGAAGCCTCCCTTGATGGTGGCGAAGGTGTCGAGGCGCAGGGCGCCATCCACGTTGTGGCCGGCCATGTCGTGCCATACGAACCGGCCCTGGCGCTTGTCCCAAATCGCGGCGTCGCCCTCCATGCCGACGGCTAGGGAGCCGATGCTGTCCTGTAGCCCGAGAATCTCGGCGGGGCGGCTGGTGCCGGCGGCGACGGCGTCGGAGAGCGACATGCCCAGGGCGTGGAACTTGCTGACCAGATCGTTCATCAGGTAGACGATGCGACCCGGCGGCGCGATGTGGACGTCGGTGCTGATGGTGTCGGGGACGACGCCCTGATCCATGGCCGCCTTGACTACCTCAACGTCGCAGTGGACGCCGGCGTGGGCCACGTCCATGATGACCCCGCGGTCGACGGCGGCGCGGACTTCAGGGCGAACCTTGCCTGCCTTGTCAAGGATGTTGTCCGGCAGTCCGTTGAAGGCGTGGGTGGAAATGTCTCCGGGACCCAGGTGTTCCAGCACATCGGGCAGGGGAATGGGTGTGCCGCTGACGTGCACCATCAGATGGACGCCGGCCTCGGTAGCGGCTTCTCGGGCGCGTGCCATGGCCTCGTGGGCGTTCCAGCGGGCCACGGCGTCGTGGTGCATGCGGACCTTGACGCCGAACACGAAACCGGGGTTTTCCTTGATGGCCTGGACGGTACGGTCGACGTCGATGATGCGCATGTCGTGGAGGCCACCGCCCAAAACGCCATTGGCGGCCAAGCCAACGGCTCCGATGTGAAGGAAGGCGAGCAGGCGGGTGCGATGGGCGGGAAAGACGTAGTCGCGCATGGCGCCGTAGTTGAGAAAACCGGCGGAGCCAGCGTCGACGCCGGTGGTCACGCCGCTGCCAAGGCAGGTCTGGTCAGCGTGGACGGCGGTGCCGCTGCCGCCGTGGTAGAAATGACCGTGCAAGTCGATGAGGCCGGGGGTGATCAGTTTGCCGCTGGCATCAATGGCCTGGGTTGCGGTGGCCGGGTCAATGTGCTCGGCAACCGCAGCAACCTTGCCGTCCTTGAAAGCGACGTCGCGAGGTTCGTCGTTGATGCCCTGAGCCGGGTCAAGCAGGTTGCCGCCCGCCAGCACCAAGTCGTAGATGGCAGTGGTCATCAGATAGGTTCCCTCCCAGTCAACGCCGGACTCGAAGCCCAGTTAGAACAGCGCACAGTGACGCTTTCAGCGTCACGAAGCGGAAAACCGCGGCACGAATTAGTCTTCGTCCCAGTAATAGTCTTCGGTAGTGAGATTTTCCTGCCACCAGCGGCGCAAACGCGGCAGGACCAATTCCTTGGGTTTGCGGAAATCCGCTTCAACAAAGTCCAGGGAGTCGGGGAGGGGCTTGGCTTCCCACTTTTCGATGGCCTCCATGATGAACCGGCGCACCATTTCCGGGGAGCGGGACTCCAGGCGGCCCAGCTGATAGGCCAAGGTGACCGCCATCTGCATCTGGCAGATCACGGCGTGAGCATCCTCCTCGCGCAGGTTCTCGGGCATGGCGCCGGACTGGTCGATGAAGTCGTCCAGTACCTGGCCGATGATGAGCGGAGGATCATTTTCTTCGTGTTCCGGGAGGAACTCCACCAACCGGTCAGCCAGGTCGGCAACGCCCTCTTCCGGCAGGGCATAGTCGGCCCAGCGGTCGTCGCCGGGGTCCGAGTTGGGGGTAAACTGCTCATCGCTCATGGCGTCGTCCTGGGTCCGAAGCTACGCAAGCAATTGTATCACGGGGCAATCAGGACGATAATTTCAGGATGATGGACACGTTGCTCCCCAATTTTGTTGTAAGTGTGCAGATCGACTTGCCGGAAGAATGCGGTGGCGGTGGCGATGAGGGATGGCTGGAGGCAGCGGTTCGGCACGGTCTGGCCGGATCGCTGCCGGCGGATACCCACGGGCAAGTCAGCCTGCTGCTGACCGACGACGAAACGGTGCGGCAACTGAATCGGCAGTATAGAGGAGTGGACCGGACGACCGACGTGCTGTCGTTTTCGTTCGAGCACTGGGGGCACTGGGAAGGGGATGACGATGGGCCGTGGCCGGATGACGACGCGCCTCCCGATTGGCCGTTGCCTGAGGACGAGCCGCCGCCCCTGGGGGAGATAATCGTCTCGGTGCCGCAGGCCGCACGCCAGGCGGAGGAGCAAGGCGTTCCACTCCGCCGGGAGCTGGCGCTGCTCGTCGTCCACGGGGTACTGCACCTGCTGGGGCACGACCACTACGAGGAGGGGGAGCGGGCGGCGATGCAAGCGCTGGAGCGGACGGCACTGGGGAAGATTTTCAAGCTCAACCGATGATCCCGGTCACCCAAATCAACGCGGCGGCAGAGAAGAGGACCTGCATGGTCAGCACTCCCCACACGGCGGCCGCGGCGTCGTCCAGCATGATGCCCCATCCGCCGTGCAGCCGTTCCAGGTGACGACACGGCCAGGGTTTCAGCGTGTCAAAAGCGCGGAAAACAAGGAACGCCGCCGCGACCCACCCGGCAATCCACAACAGAGTTGAGGGATGCGTATGCGTCCACCCAAGCCACGGCAACGTCGTCGTGGGCAGCGCCGTCAGCCACATGCCTACAAACTCATCCCAAACGGCAGTACCCGGGTCGGGATTATCGTCGGTTGACATGCGCCCGGTGGCCCATACTCCGACAAAAAACCCAACCGCTGCCATCGCCAGCAGAAGCGACGCCCGGAAGATGAAGTCCAACTCACGAGGCAGTGACAGCATTACGGCGCAGTAGATGACGGTCGCCGCCGCTGAACCTGCCGTTCCGGGCGCCAGAGGAGAGAAGCCGCTGCCAAAACCGCTGCCGATGAACCAGGCCAGGCGGTCAGGCCATGACATGGCCCGCCAGTCAGGCGTAGCCCAGCCGGTCCAGATCTTGTTCATTTAGTCCCAGGAAGTGGCCGATTTCGTGGAGCAGAGTCGTGCGCACTTCCCGGACAACGTCGTCGTGAGTGTCGCAGATGTCCAGGATGGGCAGCCGGTAGATGTAGATGCGGTCGGGCATCATGGGATCGGCCGCGTAACGGTCGATGAGAGGTACGCCGACGTAGAGGCCGAGCAGGTTGTCGCCGTGATCGTGGTCGGAGAGGTCTTCGGCATCGGCCGCTTCAGGCCCCGGAAAATCCTCGACGAGGATATCGACGTTCTCGAGTGATGCGCGGAAGTTTTCGGGCAACTCCCAGTAAGCCTGCTGCACCAGGGCTTCAAAGTCGTCGAGGCTCATGGAAGCAGCAGAGTCAGCCAGCGGACACGCGGGCGCGGATTTCCTTGAGGATGTCGACGTTGGGCTTGTCAGGGCCGCGATTGTCATTGTCGTAGCCTGGAACCTCCAGGAAGAAGGGGACGTCGGCGAAGGCGGGGTGGGACATGATGTTGGCGAAGCCCTCCTCGCCTATCAGGCCCTCGCCGATGTTATCGTGGCGGTCCACCCCGGAGCCGCAGGGCCGCTTGGAATCGTTGGCGTGCACGGCGCTGAGCCGGTCCAGGCCGATGTCGCGGTCGAATTCGTCGATCATACCGGCGACGCCCTCCGGGTTGGTGAGATCGTAGCCGGCGGCGAAGGCGTGCTGAGTATCCAGACAGATGCCCAGGCGAGCGCTGTCCACCGCGCGCATGACCTCGCCCAACTCGCTGAACTTGGCGCCGATGTGCTGGCCCATGCCAGCCATATTCTCCAGGCAAAGCAGCGGGCCCTCGGGTGTCTGATCCAGCACACGATGAATGCTGTCCACGACCTGCCGGAAGACGCCCTCGTAGCCGGCGCCGCCGTGACTGCCGGGGTGGAAGATGACGCCGCCGGCGCCAATCTGGTCGGCCAGGTGCATGTACTGGACCAATGAGGTCACGGACTTGTCGACGTTTTCCGGGTTGGAGTTGCCCAGGTTGATCAGATATATCGCATGGAGAAAGGGCGGCGCCAACCCGGCCTCGGAGTTCTTCTCTCGGAAGGCGTCCGCCTGAGCCTCGGTGAGGGTCTTGAAACGCCAGGAGCGGGTTGAGGAGCCGAAAATCTGCACGGCTTCGGCACCGATATCAACGGCGCGGTCCACGGCGTTGCCAATGCCGCCGGCGGCGGAAACATGGGCGCCAATAATCATCGCGATTACCTCGATAATATCCCGCCGGGGCTTCAGCAGGACGGGAGTACGCACAGTATCGCAGAAACGGGCCGTGGTTTACCATTACGGCTATGACGCAATTGCCCGTTCCTAAAACCATGTCTTCGCTGTCACTGGTAGAAGCCAGCAATCCGCCCACGCTGGCGGTGGTGGAACGAGATATTCCGACGCCTCGGCCCGGCGAAGCGCTGCTCCGGGTGGAAGCCTGCGGGTTCTGCCACCACGACTACCTGGTTATGACCGGAACGCTGCGGCGGGGCGTCGCGCCGGGCGTCATCCTGGGGCACGAAATAGCCGGAACAGTGGTCTCATTGGGAGCAGGCGCCACCGTTTTTCAGGAAGCGGACCGGGTGGTGAGCCTGCTGACCTCAGCCTGTGGCAATTGCGCACGGTGCCTGGCCGGTCGGGAGCACCGCTGCGAGCACGGGGCCGGGATCGGACATGGTAGGGACGGCGGATTCGCGGAGTACGTGGCGTTGCCGGAAACGGCGCTGGTGGCCATCCCTAATAGCGTCAAGCCGGAGCGCGCGGCGCTGTTGGCGTGTCCTGCCGGGGTCGCTCTATCGGCCATCGACATTGCGGAGGTCTCGGAAGGAGAAACGGTAGTGGTAACCGGAGCAGGAGGTGGGCTGGGCAGCCATGCCGTACAGTTGGCGGCGGCCCGGGGCGCGCAAGTAATCGCCGTGACTTCGTCACCGGGCAAGACGGCCGGGTTGGAACAACTGGGAGCATCAGTAGTGGTTGAAGTTGGAGACGGACCGGATTTGGCTGAGATTGTGCTGGCATTCACGGAGGACGCGGGCGCGGACGCGGTGATCGATACGGTGGGGCCTCCGCTGTGGCCCGCCAGCCTGCGGTGCCTGGGGCAGTACGGCCGCCTGGCGCTGCTGGGGGACGTGACCGGGGAGACGGCAGCGCTGCGGTTGGCCGAAGTGATCTTCCGGGATCTGCGGCTGACCGGGGTGTCGGGAGTATCGCGGCGGACGCTGGAGCGGTGCGTGGAGATGGCCGCGGCGGGTGATCTGGCGCCGGTGGTTGCCCAGGTCTTGCCGCTCACTGAGCAGGGAGTGGCCGAGGCAGTGCGGATGGTGCGGGAGCGAGAGCCGTTGGGACGGGTGGTTTTGCTTCCATGACGATTATCGTGGCGGGCGCGGGGGCGGTTGGGGTCGCGGGTTGGGACGAGGCAGAGGTCTGTCCCTTCGGTCAGGCGGAGGATTCCTCGGCGGTGGCGGTTAGGGAGCAGGTCCGGGCCGCTGATTAGCGGATGTCCGGTCAAGTAGCATAGCGGTTCACCACTTCCCCTTGAGCGGATTCCGCGGATGCCAGATTCAAAGCGTGGTCGACTTCCAAATCGACCCGCAGGGTGGCTTGGTCCCACCAACGGCGAATGTAGCTCAGGGTTTCCTCAACTTCAGCTTCCTCAATCCGGTCCGTTTCAATTTTTCGCCACAAGGCGTCGGCGTCATCCATCAACAGACTACACGTTTCAGCCGCCAGCCGGCACACGGCAACGTCCCTGGCGTAATTGCATAGCGCATCCCAGACGGTCAGGCCGGCCAGCGCGAGGCCGCCCGCTATGCCCACAAAGAACAGCCACGGGTACAGGGTTCCGCCATAGAGTATGCCTCCTTCCACGGCGATGCCCACCAGCAGCGCTAAACGCACCCAGCGATGGATGTTCTGCCGCCGGTCCGCCATGGCCCGGTAATAGCGCATCTGCCATTCCAGATCGCAAAGAGTATCCCAAACGGCTTTTCGAGTTATGTCAGACACGCTCGCCATTGCATGTCCTCCCTGCGTCTCTTCAATGCGCCATTCTGTCCACCGGGGCGGAATAGCGCGATCCGAAACCGTCGGTTCCCAGTAAGTTCTTGCGAACCATTTTACACTCAACGCGGAGCAAATGCGGAAGCGCGATCCGACTTCACGACCGCAGGAATAATACCTGCGTTACTCCCTCGAGCTATGCGGTTGCCTCCCGCCGGCCCAGGCTGAAGACGCGGCCGAACTCGCGGCGTTCCCAGATCACCAGGAACTGGGCGGCGATGAAGATGGAGCTGTAGGTTCCAACCACAACGCCGATGGCCACCACCAGCAGCAGTTCGCGGATCGATTCGCCGCCGATCAGCAGCATGGCCAGCAGCACCATCAGCGTGGTGAAGCTGGTGTTCACGGACCGGCCCACGCTCTCAATAATGCTGAGGTTCACCGTGTCCTCAAGCCTCCGGTCGGGCACCCGGATAGTGTTCTCGCGGATGCGGTCGAACACCACGATGGTGTCATTGACCGAGTATCCGGCCACGGTGAGGATGCCGACAATGAACATGGCATTGACTTCCATGCCCAGAACACGGCCGAGGATGGAGAAGACGCCGAGCACGATGACAGTATCGTGAACCAGGGTGACGATAGCAGCCACACCGTAGCGGTAGGCCCGGGGAACCCGGCGGAAGGCATACCAGATATAGATCAGGATAAAGACAGACGCGACCAACAATGCCAGGAAGGTGTTGCGCACGGTCTCCTGGGCGACTATCGGGGACACGGTGTCGACGCCGGAGGCATCGATGAGGCCAACCTGCGCTTCCAGGGCGTCCGCGATGCGTTGCCGTTCGGATACCGTGTTGCCGGACGCCTCTTCCAGCACACGGGTGCGAATCAGGACAGAGTTTTCGCCCACGGACTGCACCAACGCCTGGGGATGGCCGACGGTGGACAAGACGCTGCGAACGGCGTCAGGGTTGGCCGGCTCCACAAAGGCGACCGTGAGCACGGAACCGCTGGAGAAGTCGATGCCGGGCCGGAGGCCGGAGCCGCCGGACATCCAGCCGGGCGGGGCAATCATGGACAGCAGTCCGGGTATGATCACCAGGGCCGAGATGACGAAGTACCAGCCACGCTTGCCGACGATATTAAACATTCGTTATTGGCCCCCCTGGGCCGATTGAGTACGCTGCCCGGTGGACCGGGGTTGGATCTTTTCGGGGGTGAATAGGTTGGCGGCGCGGCCCAGACCCGTCGCCTGAAGGGCCTGGAGCAGATTGCGGCTGACCAGGACCGCGGTGAACATGCTGACCAGCACGCCCACCAGCAGGGTCAGAGCAAAGCCATTCACCAAACCGCCGCCCAGGCGGTTGCCGAACCAAAGCAGCACCACGCAGGTGATAAGCGTGCTGACGTTGCCGTCCCGAATGGCGGGCCAGGCGCGGCTGAACCCCACGTCGATGGCCGATCCGAGAGATCGGCCCAGCCGGATCTCCTCCTTGATGCGCTCGAAGATCAAGATGTTGGCGTCCACGGCGAGACCTATGGAGAGGATAAAACCGCCGATGTGAGGAAGGGTGAGGGTGATGGGCACCAACTTGAAGATGGCCAGAGTGACGATGGCGTAGTAGACGAGAGCGACAGCGGCAACCACACCGGCGGCGCGGTAGTAGGCGATGACGAATACCAGCACCAGACCCAGGCCGACCAGGCCGGCCTGAAGGCTCCGCTCCAAGGACTCCTTGCCCAATATCGAGTCAACCGCAGATTCCTGGATGAGGTTCAAGGGCACGGGGAGACGGCCGGACTTGAGCTGGATGGCCAGCCGGCGGGCGCTTTCTCGGTTGAAGTTGCCGGAGATCTGGCTGCGCCCGTCACGGATGTGCGCGCGGGCGACGGGGGCGATCAGCTCCCGATTATCGAGGAATACGGCGATAACCTCGTCGGTTTGCGGGTTGCTCTGGGTGTTGATTTCACCCGTCATCTGGCCGAACAGCTCGGCGCCGCGGTCGTCGAACTGGATATTGACAACCCACGCGCCGGTTGCCTGCTCGGTGCCGACGTAGGCATCCACGAGGTCGTCACCGGTGAGGCCGACGCTGCTGTCGGTGAACGGGGAGATACAGCGGGGGGGATCCACTGCGGCGATGGGCGCGCCGCACTTGCGACGGAGGAATTCGAGCTGAGCGGTCTCGCCAATGAGCCGCTTGGCTTCATCGATGCTGCTAGTCACCAGGTAATCGCGGATTGCGCCGACCTCAGATTCCAGGATGTCTCGCAGAGCCTGGCGTTCGGACGAGTCCAGGGTGGCGTCGGTGGTGACGCGGAAGCGATTGTCACCCCGGCTCTCAACGTCGCTGCCGTAACCCTGGTCGAAGATTACGCTGCCCAGCTTCTCCACGTCGGCGTTTTCGGCGAATTCCACGGACACGACGGAGCCGGTGGCACCGGGGAGCTGGACGATAATACGGTCGTCGCCGAAGCGCTGGACGATGGGCTCCTCGGTTCCGTAGAGGTTGACGCGGTTGCTGATGATGTCGAGCACGCCTTCCATCTGCTCGTTGGTGGGCGGCGGCGTGTCGTCGGTGATGAAGTCGACGGGTTCGGCAATGGCGTCGGTCAGAGCATGGAGAACGGCGGCGCGCCGTTCGGGGCCGAGGAACTCGCCCGAGATACGGAACGTCAGGCCATCATCGGACTGGCTCACGTCACCCTGGTAGTCCACGGTGGCGAGGGCTTCCTCCACGGCGGGCGTGTCCGCCGCCGCATCGCCGGGGAAGGTTACCGTCATCACGGTGCCCGTGTCAGCCTGATAAACGAGGTGCGCGCCACCCTGCAGGTCCAGGCCCAACTTGAGACCAAGCGGGCCGGTTGAGGCTCGATCGATACGGGGGATGCCGGGTATCCCGATATGGATCTCCGGGAAAGCAAGTGAAGCGGCCGAAACCGCCAACACTCCCAGAATGAGAATCGTCAGCAAAACGGTGCGTCGTCGCATGCTATCTATTACAGACCTCTATGCTGGTATTGGCCGGCGCATCTCGGCGCCGGTGGCGCTCGACCCGATTATACGGCTGCTATTGTCGCGTGGATTTGGACCCGCGCGTCGAGCAAATCAAGAACAGAAATGGATTTATGTACGTTGATCCCACGGGGCGACGGCCACAGAGTATTGTTAATGGTCACCCTGTTCGGCCAACCTGACGGCCAATTTCATGGCCTCCTCCCGGCTGGAGATTTCGCCGACCGCTTCGGCCTCGCGCAGGCGCGCCAACAGGGAGCCGATACGGGGTCCGGGAGGGAGATTGAGAGCGTCCATCAGGTCGTGGCCATTGATCAGGGGTGGGTTGCCGTTGCGATTTCCGGGTTGTTCGGCCCCGGATTCGAGAACGGCGGCAATCATTCTAGCATAGTTGGCCCAGCGTTCCGGGGACAGGTCGGGGCCGCGAGCCGCCAGCACGTCGGCCATGGCAAGATACAGCGTATCCACCGCGGCATCTCCGGCATCGCGGTAGAACCTGAAGATCGCCCGGGGGGAAGGCATGGCAGACCCGTCGCGGAGTTGGCTGGGCCGCAGATGGCGCAACACCATGGCGGCAACCAGATCCGTGACCCGGCGGGACATGCGAAGAGAGGTGAGCCGCTGTTCTACGATTTCCGCACCCTGTTCGCTGTGGCCAAGAAAACGGACTCGACCGTCGGCGTCGGCGGCACGGGTCTGGGGCTTGGCAATATCGTGGAGCAGGGCTGCCAGCTTGAGCACGGTGCGGCGAGTGTGACCGTCGCCGATGACCTCGGCGAAATAGGCGTCCTCCTTCGCGGTCCAGGGGGCCATGGTGTAGATGGCATTGTTGCGGTGCCCTGCGGTGACTTCTTCCGCGTACTCGACGCAGTGCAGCAGGTGGCCCCACACGTCCCAATAGTGATGCCACCGGGGCTGCTCACAGCGCTTGGTAGCCTCCAGCTCGGGTATGACACGACACAGAAGGTCGAGCCTATCCAGCACCTCAAGCTGCGGGCGCGCGCCGGTAGCGGACAGGATGGTCATGAACTCATCGCGGATGCGCTCCGGAGACACCCGGTCCAGCAGATGGGCATCGCGGCGGATCAGGCGGGCAGTTTCCGGTTCCATGCGGAGGCCCACCTGCTGGGCCAGGCGCACGGCCCGGAGCATCCGTCCGGGATCGGAGGCGAACACGCCATCGCCGCCGGCTCGCAGGACACGACGGGCCAGATCCGCCTTGCCGTTCAGGGGGTCGATGATGGCATCGAATCGCTCGTCGGAATCCCAACAGTCGATGGGGATGCCCATGGCGTCGACCGTGAAATCACGAGAACGGAGATCATCTTCGATCGAACCGTCGTGACCCGAGATATCGATCAGAAATGGACGCCCGCCTGCCGCAGCGGCCGGCAGTGCTACGCGAACTATGTTCCAATCGGGCAGGGGCACCGCGGTTGCGCCGAGATGGTCGGCGACGGCTTGACCTACGGGGAGGGCAGCACCGGGGACGGCGATGTCGATGTCCTGGACTTCGCGGCCGAGCAGAGCGTCACGAACAACGCCGCCCACGAGCCAGGCCGGCGTGTTGATCTGGGCGTCGAAAAACCCGGCCAGCCGGGTGATCAGGCTGGCGGAATCCATATCAGTCCGCGACCGTGGCGTCGTCGGTCTGGCGAGTGGCAGGCCGGCCGTTGCTGGGATCAAACTGAGGAACGACGTTGCGGCTGTTCATGCGCTGGGCGGCGGCCTCCAGCTCGGCGGCGTCGGGCTCGCCGGTGGGCAGGTACTCCACGTCGCCATCTTCGTTGACGTGGATGCGGAAGAACTGGTCGTGGGCGATGAGGTGGTCGATGTAGAGGATGCCGTTGAGGTGATCGGTTTCGTGCTCGATGGCTTGTGCAAGCATGCACTCGGCCCGAAGGCGCTGCTGCTTGCCGCTGAGGTCCTGATAGCGCACGCGGATGCGCTCGGAGCGGCTGACCATGCCGCGGTAGCCGGGCAGGCTGAGACAACCTTCCTCAACATCGCGGAGACCCTCCCGGCGCATAATCTCGGGGTTGACCAGCACCAGGGCCTCTTCCCAATCTTCCATCTTCACCACAAACATCCGCTGCAATACGCCGACCTGGTTGGCGGCCAACCCCACGCCGTGGTGGGCGTTCATGGTCTCCGCCATGTCGGCTGCGAGCTGGGCCAGTTTGGCGTCAAACTGCGTGACCTTGCGGGCCCGCTGACGCAGGATGGGATCGGGAAAAACGCGCATCTGGAGCACGGCCACGGTAACACCCCTGGACCAGGCGGACATCGCCGCCGTTGACATTGCGAAATTCGTAAACTTGCCGGGAATTATATTCGCGCGGTTTCAGCAGTGTAAAGCCGGATGGGTGGCGCCGCTCCCAACCAACACAGCGCCATAACTGATTTCAACTGCATGGATGAACAGGATTTACAAGATGGATTCGTACTTTGCTCGCGGGCTCAGCCCCCGCTTGAGCAGTTCTTTAGAGGTTGATGATCTCACCGTCGGGGGACACGTCCATGTCGACGGCGCGGGGGCGCGTGGGAAGGCCGGGCAGCGTTTCGATGCGGCCGGCCAGGGTGTAAAGGAAGCCGGCGCCGACGGAGGCGCGGATATCGGAGACTGGAAAGACGTAACCCGATGGGCTGCCCTTGAGCGTCGGGTCATGGGAGATGGAGAGGTGGGTTTTGGCCATGCAGATGGGCAGCTTGTCCCATCCCTGGGAGGTGAAGAAACGGGCGCGACGGCGGGCCTCGGCGGTCCAGGTGACGCTCTCCGCGCCGTAGACCCGACGGGCCAGTGCCAGCACCTTGTCCTCGATGGACGCGTCGAGGTCGTAGGCGTAGTCGATACTGTCGGGAGCCGCCGCCGTGTCGTTGGAAGCGCGGGCGACGGCCTCGGCCAGCGCCATTCCGCCCTCGCCGCCATCGGTGAAGCCGGAGTACTCGGCGGTGGCGTAGGCCCCGGCCTGCGAGGCAATTTCGGCAGCGGCCTGTAACTCCTCGGCGCTGTCGCCCTCGAAGCGGTTGAGGGCGACCACCACGGGCAACCCAAAACCGCGCACGATATTGATGTGGTGGACCATGTTGGCGGCGCCGGCCTTCATGGCCTCCAAGTCGGGCTGGGCCAGGTTGCGGCGCAAGGCGCCGCCGTGCCAGCGCATGGCGCGGACGGAGGACACCAGGACGGCGGCGGCAATGGGCAGGCCACTGTTGCGGGTCTTGATGTGCATGAACTTTTCGAAGCCCAGGTCCGAGGCAAAACCGGCCTCAGTGATGATGATGTCAGCATAGCCGAGGGCCAGGCGGTCAGCGATGATGGAGCTGCACCCGTGGGCGATGTTGCCGAAGGGACCGGAATGGACAATCGCGGGCATCCCCTCCATGGTCTGGACCAGGTTGGGCATGACGGTGTGACGCATGACGGCCATGAGGGGTCCGGTGAGTTCCAAGTCGCCCACCGACACTGGGTCCCCGGCACGATTGGTTCCCACAACCATGCGGGAGAGACGGGCCCGCAGGTCCTCCAGGTCCGTAGCCAGGGCCAGGATGGCCATGATCTCCGAAGCGGTGATGAAATCGAACCGGGTCTCGCGCAGGGGGCTGTTGGCGTTGCCGCCGAGACCGGAGGTTATCTGCCGGAGCGCGCGGTCGGAGGCGTCGGTCACGCGGGACCAGGTAATGCCCTCGGGCGCCATATCGCAGGCCTGGTTGCGGTAGACGGCATTTTCGACGAGGGCGGCGAGGAGGTTGTGGGTGGAGCCCACGGCGTGGGCATCGCCCGTGAAATGGATGTTGATCTCGTCCTCGGGAACGACGCGAGCCTTGCCGCCGCCGGTTCCGCCGCCCTTGATGCCGAAAATGGGGCCCAGGGCCGGCTCGCGGAGGTTGACCACAGCATTGTGGCCCAGACGTCCGAGGCCGTCGGTCAATCCGATGGAGGTGGTGGTCTTGCCTTCGCCGGCCGGAGTGGGCGTGATGCCGGTAACGACCACCAGCTTGCCGCGCTGGCTGCTCTCGCGGATGGCGTCGAGGCTCACCTTGGCCTTGGCGCTGCCGTAGGGGATCAGGTGCTTCTGGTCGATACCCAGGCGTTCGGCTACAACGTTGATGGGGTCCATCTTGATGTGCTCCAGTAAATTGCCGACTCTTGCCGGATTCTGCTGTCGATTATTCTCACGGTTCGGGTCCCAATACCAGGTTGCGCATTGTGACCAATCCGACGGGGTTCCGGTCGGGGTCGACGACGACGGCATGAGATAACTGGAACCGTGTCAGCAAGCGTACCGCGTACCGCGTCAGCATGTCCGCCGGCAGGGTCAGCGCGGGTTTGTTCATAATTTCGTAGACGTTCACCCGTTCCGGCGAGCGGTTCGGGCCGATTACTTCGCGGGCGATATCGGAGAGGAGAGCCAGCCCGGCCTCGTCGGTTTCGTCGCGCCGGTTGACGACCAGGGCGTCGACGCCATGCTGCTTCATCAACGACATGGCTTCAGCGACGGTGGCCAGCCCATCGATGCTGGGAAACTCGACAGCCATGATGTCGCCGACCCGGGTCGGCCGCTGCGCGCTCACAGGTCGGATTCCAACTCTTGGCGTATGGTGGGCAACTGGCTGACCAACCCGACGGTGTCCTCAATGTCAAGCTGAAATGCGATGCCAGCTCCATGCTGGGTCTCGAACCGTCCGGCGTCCCGAATGCGCTCCAGGATGTCACGGGCGCGGGTTTCCACCACCAGGAACAGGGCGAGGTCGCGCTTGGACTCCAGCGTAAGCCCGAGGAAGGTCTTTTCGGGGCGCACCCCCTCGCCGCGCGCGCCGGGGATGATGGTTGCCCCGGTGGCGCCGCCGGAGCGGGCCGCGTCGACCACGGCCTGCATGTTGTCATCATTGACCAAGGCGACTATCAACTTCATTCTCATGGTCGGTCCCCCTGGAAGCTGCGACGGCGCCTCGACGCCTCCACAAAGATGCCACCATAGCATAACCCAACACGGTCATTATGGGAAAAACGCTGGCGAACGCGATCAGGCCGAATCCGTCGATTAGAGGGCTGCGCCCCGGAATGCTGCTGGCCAAACCGAGGCCGAGGGCAGCGACCACCGGCACCGTCACGGTGGACGTGGTGACACCGCCGCTATCGTAGGCCAACGGTATTATGGTTCGAGAGGAGCGCAGGGTTTGCACTATGACGACGACGTAGGCTGCGATGATGTACCAGGGCAGCGGAGTGCCGGTGACGATGCGAAAGCAACCCAACGAAACGCCGATTGCCACACCCACGGCCACGGCAATGCGCAGGCCCCACGCGCGAACGGTACCTCCCGATACTTCCTCAGCCTTGATTGCCACGGCCATCAGAGACGGTTCGGCGACCGTGGTCGCAAAGCCGATGGCCGCGCCGAAAGCGTACACCAGCAGGTAGTCGCGCCAGTCCACCCCGATGTCCGCAGCCGGAGCGCCAATGGCGTTTGAGGCGGTGAGCTGGCGCGCCATGGTTTCGCCGATGGGGAAAAGCGCCTCCTCCAGCCCGACCAGAAAGAGCGCCAGCCCCAACAGGACGCACGCCAACCCGAAGGCCATGCGGCGAGGGTTGGGCAGGCGACGACGCAGCACAACGACCTGAAACAGCACCAAAACGACGACGATGGGCGCCACGTCGAATACGGTAGACCAAACGGTTGCGCCCAGCGTGTTCAGAAATGCAGCCATTGGATCACCATGCCGTAGGCAAGCACGCAGATCATGGGTGTCAGGCTGGCCAGGGCAATCAGTCCAAAGCCGTCGACCATGGGGTTCCGGCCACGTATCGACGCGGCCAGTCCCACGCCCAACGCGGTAACGAGAGGCACGGTAATGGTGCTGGTGGTGACGCCGCCGGAGTCGTAAGCCACGCCGATGATCTCTTCCGGCGCCACGGTGGTCAGCGCCGTTACCAGCACGTAACCGCCGATAATCAAGAAGTGAATGGGCCAGCCCTTCAGGATACGGAAAACACCGAGGACGATGGCTGCTCCCACTGAGCCGGCCACCACCAGGCGCAGTTCCAGGGCGTAGGCGCTGCGAGCCTGATCACTGTCGGCGATTGCGCCGGCTTCTGCCGCCACCTCTGCGGCCTCAGCGATGATGGCAATCAGCGCCGGCTCCGCCACTGTGGTAGCGAAACCGAGACAAAAGGCGAAGGCCAGCAGGGCAGTGAGGCTGCCCCGGTTCGCGAAGCCCTCGGCCAGGGCCTCGCCCAAGGGGAAAAGGCCGCTTTCCAAGCCTCGGATGAACAGGGTCAGGCCGACGTACACACAGAGCAAGCCAGCCAGGACGTTTCCCAGATCAGGAAAAGGCTGCCGCAGCACCACTATCTGGAAGAAGGCAATGACAATGACGATAGGCGCCAGGTCACGCAGCGGGCCGATGCTCTGCAACGTGAACGCAAGCAGGAGCCGAACGGCGTAGTTCATGCCCGGCGCCAGGTTTACCGGACGATGTCGAAACGGCAACAGCGCCCCGTTGAGCGGTTTCCAGCGCCTGCCATCTCAGATCCAGGCGGTTTCATACTCAGTTGACAACGGCGCCATGCTGTCCAGGTCCCAGTCGAACACCAGGACAGCCGATTCTTCGCCGCAGAACGCCTGAAGCACGCGCTTGCCGTTCACGGCCACGACACTGACGGCCTCGTTGAAATCGAGGTCGTCGGCTTCCCATCCAGAGCGGTTGCACACCATGATGGGCAAGCCGGTATCCAGGGTTCGCTGTTCCCACTCTCCCAGGGGGCCGCAGTCGCCGGGGCCCCATGAGGCCGGGGAAACGAGGACCTCGGCGCCGCGGTCCTTGAGGATGCCAGCGACGTCGTTGCGGTAGGCGTCGGCGCAGATCATTACGCCCACGGCGGTACCGTCGCAATCGATTGGGACGACTTCGGCGCCGGCCGACGACCAGGCCTCCGGTCCGCGCAAAGCCTTGACCTTTCGGTGGCGTCCGATGATCGAGCCGTCGGGACCGATGACGAACACGGTGTTGTACATCAAATCGCCTTCGGGGTCCCGCTCCGGGTGAGAGAGGAACACGGTGACGCCGTGCTCGCGGACCTGGCCGCAGAAGGTTTGCATCCATTCATCAGGTTGCGGCAGTATCCAGTCGGTGCCGATCTGCTCGGCGAACTTGTAGCCGGTGACGAACAATTCGGGAGTGATCACCCACTGGGCGCCCATCTCTGCGGCGCGGGCCAGGCCCTTCTCGGCCAACGCTCGATTGTGGGCAACGTCGGCCAGTTCCGGGGACAAGTGAAGCATGGCAACACGCAGCGGTTTCATCGGTCACCTCTCCATACTTGGGTAGTTTGAGACGGGCGCAGCGTCTTGACGAGTCAGACACGCTACTGCTGGAAGAGGATCCGGCCGCAGGTGCTGCATGGAACTTGTTTCGACCTATCGCGCAGTTGGCGGAGGACGTTGCTGGTGAGGGTCATGCGGCAAGCCAGACAGACTCGGCCATTGTCCACCAGCGCGACGGCGGTGCCGGCCTTGTTGCGGCGCAGCCGTTCGTAACGCTGCAGGTCAGCCTGGGGAAGTGTAACGGCCATATCCTGTCGCTCGACCGTTGCGGTTTCGCGGTCGCTCTCCAACTCGGTCAGCCGACTGCTGAGAGTCTCGGTGAGGCTCTGCCACTCGACCTCGGCGGCCTCCATCTGGTCGCGGGCGGCGACGGCGGCCTCCTGGTGGGTGCGTTGCTCCTCTTCCAATTCCAGCAGCAACTCGTCCAGCTGGTCGATCTGGTATTTCGATGAGTCGACCTCTCTCTGGATAGCAGACAGGTCACGGCGGGACGCATTGCCGCCGTACAGGCGGGATTCCAGACCGGTGAGCCGCTCGCGTATCCGCTCCATCTCTTCGCGCCGAGACTGCATATTCTGGCCGACGGCGACGGCCCGGGCCGAATGGTGTTCGGCTTCACTGGTCAAATCAGGGCGGTTGACGCCGGCAGCCAACCGATTTTCGATGCGATTGCGCTCGGCGTCGATACCGTCGATACGATGGTCCAGTTCCTGCAGCTGATATAACTGCTGCGGTGTGGTAGTCATAGCGTGGCCACTAGCTCCATTGGACTGATATTGCCCGGCCAGTCTAGCAGGGTTGGGGAGCGAATTGTAGTCGATAAACCGCGCTTGCCGAAGTTATCGCAGGCGGCCGCGGCGGGCCCAATGCACCGAGAAGACATCGCCATGCGTCCAACGGTAAGACGAAGCCCCGCCGAGCGGAGGCGTCGACGGGGCTCGCGCGCAGCAAACTGCCGGGGTCAGCCGGCCGGCTTGAAATAGGGGATGGTTATCTGCGGGGTGGCAGTCTGGAAAGTAACCTCCACGGCCATGCCGATGTGCACGTCGCGGGGGTTGCAGTCGACGATGTTCGTGAACATGCGCACGCCTTCCTCGAGCTCGACCAGGGCCAGGACGTAAGGAACCATTTCGGCGAATCCGGGGGTGCGGTTCTGGTAGGTCACCGTGTAGGTCCAGACAGTGCCACGTCCGGAGGACTGGACCCAGCGGACGCTTTCGCCCCAACAGTCGGCGCAGATGCCGCGAGGGTACCACTGGTACTCGTCGCAGCCGTCGCAGTACTGGATTACCAGTTGGCCGCGCCGGCAGGAGTCCCAGAAAGCCTTGGTCTCACCGGCGACGGTGGGAAGCGGTTTGTTCCATTGTGTGGTCATGGTTAGTCCCTCGCTAGGATGACGGTGCCGCCGCTGTGGCGGGAACCGAGAGCGCCGCCGGTGCCGTGGGCCAGGGCGATCTGGCAGTTGGGGACCTGGCGGCCGGTGCCGTCGAACTGGTGGCGGAGTTGGCGGGTGGCTTCAAGGAGCAGGAACAGGCCGCGCATCCCCGGGTGGTTGGAGGACAGGCCGCCGCCGTCGGTGTTGATAGGGAGCCCGCCGCCGACCATGAGGCGGCCGCCGCTGACGAACTCGCCGCCTTCGCCCTTCTTGCAGAAGCCCAGGTCCTCGAGGGTTTCGACGACCGTGATGGTGAAGGAATCGTAGACCATGGCCATGTCGATATCGTCGTGGGTGACGCCGGCCATCTCGAAGGCGCGGGGAGAACTCTGGTGGGCGGCGATGTAGATGAGATCACGCTTGCCGGCGCCCTGGTGGGCGATTGCCTCCCCGGTTCCGAGGACCCAGACCGGGGTGTGGCGGCAGTTGCGGGCAACCTCGGGGGAAGCGACTACCACGGCTCCGCCGCCGTCGGTGATGACGCAGCAGTCCATGAGGTGCAACGGGTCGGAAATGACCCGGGAGCCAACCACGTCCTCGACGGTGATGGGATCGCGGAAAAGGGCCTCGGGGTTCATTGAGGCGTGGTGCCGCATCGCCACGGACACCTCGGCCAGTTGCTCGGACGTGGTGCCGTAGAGGTGCATGTGGCGGCGGGCGATCATAGCGTAGAGGCCCACGGTGGTCATGCCGTAGAGTTCCTCAAAGCTGTCCGGCGACGGCTCCAGGATGGGATGACCGAAGCGGCCGACACCGCCGGTTCCCACCGAGACGCCGCCGGATCGCGCCAGGCTGCTGTAGGTGATGACAGCCACGTTGATGCGGCCGGCGGCGATGGCGGTCAGGGCGTGGGAGAGGTGGAACTCGAAGGAACCACCGCCGACGGTGGTGTTGTCGACGTAGCTGGGGTACAGGTTGAGGTAGTCGGCCAGGTTCATGCCGCTGTTGCGGGCGCTGCTGGAGGCGGTGAACAGGCCGTCGACGTCGTCCTTGGTCAGGCCGGCATCGGCCAGGGCATTGATGACGCTTTCGCCCTGGATCTGAAGTTCGCTCTTGTCGGGAGCATAGCGGGTGACGTGCTCGTGGATGCCCACGATGGCGGCAGCGCGCCTGAGGTCAACCATGGGGGAGGTACCTCCGTATGGGGTATGGATTTGGGTATTATGCCATAAGGGTTACATTTTGGGATCCTACGTCCGAGCGCAGGCCGAGGTATATGTGCTCGCCACTGTCAATGCTTCGGTCCGTTTGATCATTCTTGATGCGGTATCGCTGCCCTCCAAAAATCAGAACCCCTCGCCCGATACGAACGAGGGGTGAGGTAGGACCGATTGGTCACCACGTGACCAAACGCGGCATTTATGCAACGCCAATCTTTGGCAAGGTGCTCTTGATGCGCGCGGTCAACACGCGCCTCCCTGCGCTGCTGCTAAAGGCTCCAGCAGCTCCGCTCTCGCCGGATTCCCAGAAAGATTCGCCCGACACAACGAATCCATTGCGGGTGTCTCCGCTCAAGTTTTCAAGAGTGTCCTTTAAAACCGTCACAAAGCTTTGAGGCTCGGTAACCGCGTCCCCATTGGTACGGACGACTTCAACCACGTCATTGAAGATGCCGTGCATGACTTGGACGCCCAAGGATTTTTGAAGGACGTAATCCTCGGGCGATTCGAACACCTTGGGTAGGATGGATTTTTGAGCTTCCCAGTACGCGTCCAACACCTTGACCTGGACACCTTTGGTCAGCCTGCCGAAATATGGGGACCCCACGATCGGCTTCAGTGAGTTGACGAAGCCTGCGCTAGGCACGGTTGTCATGCCTTTGGGCTCGTTGGAGAAACGGATCCGATCTCGCCAAATCGGGCTGGAAACAGCCAATTCCTGAGCAAGCTCTTGGCCGTCCACTTGCCACCCCTTTCCACGTTCTTCCAAATCCTGCATCAAACCCGGGATGTCTTGGCTCAAGGAAGCCAAAATGTCGTACGCAATGGTTGTTGGCACGTTCTTCGCGTTGTGGTTCACCACGAAGAACTGCTCCATTTCGTACTGCTCGGACCAGCCCAAGCCGATCACGAACGGTATCGCGTACTCCGCAAATCGATCAGGTTCGCGCTCCATAGCCAACTTGAGGCTTTCGCACCTGTGCTGCCCATCTACTTCCCAAAGATGATCGTTGCCCAGTACCAAGAGTTGCTGACCATCATGGGATTGCTTGAGATGGACCGCGGGATCGAAATCCCTGAGGCTGAGCAGCAGTGCGGTGGGCAAATCCACCTTTTTCGCTTGCAATTGTCGTGCAAGCGTGTTGACCCGCGACTTGGATGGAAGCCGTTGGTAACCACGAGCGCCATCGAAATCACGGTGAGCGATGCAGGCTCGGGGAATCAGGTCGCCTGCTTTGATGACACCAACGCCAATTTGTTTCCCGGTTCTGGGCAGCACACTCAATATGACGGGAATCTGGACCGTCGCCGCACTGGCAGTGGCGCCATGACCGAGATTGTCCGTAATTTGCGAATCCGTTGCCATTTTATCTCTCCTGCTAGGGCTCTCTGTCCATTTAGAATGTCTCCCCGGGCTGGCAGGCTGGACAGGTAAGCCACTCAGCGCGGATTCTGGTTGAAGCACCTCCTGATCTTGAATGGTACAGATAATCAGATCCTCTGTCAAGATCCGTATATTAGATCCGTGTCTAAGATCTGCATCGAAGCATGTGGTACACGAGCACAGGCGAAAGCAAAGAGCGGACGCCAGTTCGTCCCTGCCAATGCTGTTGTGAACCGAAGGGTCAGCAGCGGCTTCAAGGTGGGTGCAGGAACCCCTTGCCGAACCCAAATATCCTGAATGGTAGGCTATTTATCGTGACTCACCGGGGTGGCGCTTGAAGATGACCACGCGGAGGAAGTCGTTGAGGCGGCCTTTTTGCCAGTGGGGATCCAGGTGTTCGAAGAAGTCCACGATATCGCTGTCCAGGACCACCTCTTCCTGCACCTTGGTTACGGGCGGGCGCGGGGGCATTTTGATCCTGCCGGCGCGGTGGGCCTCGGCCAACTCTGGAAACACCTCGGCAAACGGGCGTGCCTGGGCCATTTCCTCAGCGGTAGGCACCCATGTGTCCGGGTCGGTAGCTATGCCGACGTTGATGGCGGTTTCTTCGTCGTACAGGGCCTCAATCTCAACAAAAGTCAAGTGGGCGACTTTCTCGTAAGGCGGCAAGGCGGCCAGCTCTTCGGGAGTGAGACCGTTGTCCAAGTAACCGTCAGTCGTATGGTCATCCCGCCGGGGTTCGCCATCCCGGCTGCTCGGTCCAGTGATGGCAGCGTCCCACCCGAAACGGCCTATGCTACTGAAATCAACCCCGTGCTTCTTCAGGTTTCTCTGCCGGTTGGTGTCGTCCCATTCGTATCCGCGATTCATTGTGCCGTTCCCTCAGAAGTTTCGTTGATAGAAACAGGGGCGAAGGATCCTTCGCCCCTGCGGTGTGCGCGGTGTCGGAACTGGTCAGCCAGGCACTTCGTCGTAGTGGTGGAAGGTGCCGATTACGTTGGCCTCGTACATGGCCTGGACCTGGTCCTCGGTGTAGTCGAGGATGCCGGTCAGAACGTCTTCGTTGTGCTCGCCCACCTGGGGGGTGGTACCGACGACGGCGGGGGTGCGGCTGAAATGCCAGAAGTCACCGGATACGGCGATGGTGCCGGCCAGGAAGTCGTCGACCTCGACCATGGCGCGGCGCTCCCACGGGTGCGGGTCGGCAGCGGCCTGGGCGATGGTGTTGACCGGAGCAGCGACCACGTCGTGGTGGGTGAAGTGGGCGATGGCCTCCTGCATGGTCATGTTGGCCATCAGGTCGCGCATGGCCTGGTTGACCAACTCGCCGTTCCTGCCGCGCTCGTGGCGGGTGGTGAACCGGGGGTCCTCCAGCCACTCGGGCTTGCCCAGGGCGTTGCAGACACGGTGCCAGTGGTGCTGGTCGCCGGCTGAAATGAGTACCCAACCGTCGGCGCAGGGGTATGTACCGGAGGGCGGGGCCGCGGACTCGCCGCGGCGGGGCTCGATGCCGGCGCCGTGATAGGCGGTGATGGGGATCTCAGTGTAGCTGTAGCCGGTGTCGGCGAGGCAGGCATCGATGGTCTGGCCCACGCCGGAGGACTCGCGCTCGTGCAACGCGGCCAGGGTGCCGATGGCAGCATGGAGCGCGGTGGTGCGGTCGATGATGGGCACGCCGGCGCGGATCGGCGGCATGCCCTCTTCGCCGGTGACCATGGCGATGCCGGACATGGTCTGGCCGATGGGGTCGTAGCCGATCTGCTCGCGGTAGGGGCCGAACTGACCGTAGGCGGACACGTTGACCATGATGATGCGAGGGTTCAGTTCATACAGTACGTCATAACCGAACCCCATCACGTCGATAGTGCCGGGGCGGAAGTTCTGCAAGAGGACGTCCGAGACCTTGACCAGCTTGCGAAGAACCTCCTTGCCTTGCTCCTTGCGGAGGTCGATGCTGAGGCTCTTCTTGCCGCTGTTGTACTGCACCCAGTAGGCGGACTGCTTGCGCACCCACGGCGCGTGGTAGCGAGTCTCCTCGCCGCCGAGGCGCTCCACCTTGATAACTTCGGCGCCGAGACGGGCCAATACCTGGGCGCAGCGGGGGCCGGCCTGGTGCCGACCGAGGTCGATGACGCGTATTCCGTCCAGAGGGCCTTTAGCTTCTGGCATGACAGATTCTCCTCAATCGAATGCGTAAACCGGGTTCACGAAAGAAGTTGCGCCATTCTACGCCGGGAGACTCCATTGGGCAAGCGAACTTACGGCCAGCGACACCGGCGCAAGGCCGCTTCAGCACGGGGCGACGGAACGGTTTGCCATGAGGAATTCGGAGTCAGCGCATTCCGGAAATCGACTGAACCGACGCTTGGGCGGCGCTGATTCCTGCATGTAACAAATTTGTAACATTCTCACAATTCGTTCACTAATCCGGGGATGGTTTTCACTTGGTTTTCACACTCGTTTGCTAGTCTGTACTCATGGATGCGGACGGGGCCACTCGGGATCGCCGACATCAAAAGGAACCACCTTCCCGACCGGCCGCAGAAAATTTCTACAGAGGAGAGAACCGAACAATGGTCGCGATCAAAAACAGAACCGGCAGGCTCACCTGGAGGGAATTGGCGCTGGTCTCAATGGTGGGCGCGTTGCCCGTGGCCATCCTGGGGCCGGCGCTGATGACCCTTTCGAGACGATAATATCACCGCGGCGCGCCGTTACGGGAGGAGGCATCGGCACATGACGATGATAGCGGCCCCAATCCGGCCGAACTATCAAACTCAACGGGCGGCTCTGGCGGCGCCATAACCAGCCAAAACCAGGGTCTTCCATTCCAACTATTGAGGGGCGTGAATAAGCGCCTCGACATCAACGCCAGCCATTGGCTCCGCAGCACATAGCGAAGGGGCCGGGATAACGAAACAAAACGCATAGGCGCGCCGCAAATGGGGCCAGCGAACTGTATTGTTCGCTGGCCCCATAGCTTGGCCAACCCACCGCTGACAGTTTGGGTGGGGCTACGACAGGCTCGGCGGCGTGCGGCTTGGGACCGCCGCGAACCGCTCAGCCCGAACGAGGTGACAGGGAGGTGCGCGGATATCCGGCTAGCGATGCCGGGCGCGGGGGTGTTCCATCCGTGCCGCGGTCTCCGGCGTCATTCCCGCGAATCGCTCCGGACGGTAGGGGCCAAGAACGGCGTCAGCCCGGGCGCCGTCGCAGATTTCCAGGGCGGCGAGCTGGCTCAGGGCCGGCGCCAGGGTGACCCCGCTGTGGGTGAGGGCAACGTAGAGGTTGGGAGCCTCCGAAGCGAACCCCATTACCGGATAGCCGTCCAGGGGCATGGGCCGCCAGCCCACCGGTACGGGAACGGCGGATGCCCCCACCAATCCGGGAAGATGCTGGCAGGCCCGGGCCAAGAGGTCGTCGGCGTGGGCCTGGCTGTCGTCCTCGGCGAGGCTTTCCTGATCGCCCTCGCCGATCATGAGGCGTCCGTCGGGGCACTGCCGGAGGTGGATTTCGCGGCGGCCATCTTCCAGCGGAGGCGCGTAAACCACCGGAACGTTGTGCAGCAGCGACGGCATGGGACTGGTGCGCATGACGACGCCCGGACTTTCGGCCTGGGGCACGTTCACGCCGGCCATAGCGGCCACGGCAGTGGTGGCCGTGCCGGCGGCGACGACAACCACGTCAGCGTCGATGTCGCCGGCGGTGGTCTGGACCGAGGTGACCCGGTCCTGCGAGTCCGTTCGCAGTCCGGTGACTTCGACGCCGGCAACGATGGCGGACTCCATTTCGCGCAGTCGGTTGAGGCAAGCGTCGACGACCATTTGCGGCTCGACCTGGCCTTCGTTCTCGCTGTACTCAGCGGCGGCTACCGCGCCGATGCTCAGGGCGGGTTCAAGTTCTTGCAGCTCTTCGCGGGAGACGAGGCGGGACGGGTATCCCCACGCCTGGAGTTGGTGGACCCGGGCCCGCAGCGACTGAGCGGCCTCGGCGTCGTTTTCCCAGGACACCTTGCCGCCCCAGCGGAGACCAACGTCCTCGCCCAGGGCGTCGGCGAACCGGGGCCACATCTCCAGCGAGCGGCGGTTCAGGTTGTGGTAGCCGACCGGTTCCTTGGCGCCGGCGTTGATCCAGGCGAAGCTATGGCTGGAGGCGCCGCTGCCGGGTTCGGCGCGATCGACGATAGTAACGCGAGCGCCCCGGGAGGCGACGCGCCAGGCGATGGACGCTCCGACGATGCCGGCGCCGACAACGACGACGTGGCGGGGCATATTGTTGTTAACCATTGGTGCTAGTTTGAGTGAATTTTGAAAATGTCACGAAGTCCCGTTATGCTGTGGGTTGACACACTCTCAGCAAGGGGGACC
>DAOUHZ010000172.1:0-9877 GCA_034428455.1 Dehalococcoidia bacterium | reverse complement strand
CAGGTTGTGAATCGTCGCCAGCCGGTATGCCAGCAGCTCCTTTGCGCGAAACAGGTGTCCACCCCCACTAGACTGCCGATTGATGGCGCGACCTGGATACTCGAAGAGGTCGATGGGCAACCGCTCATTGACGGAAACTACGCAACGCTCACCATCGATGGGTCCTACTTCGGCGGGTTCGATGGTTGCAACTCCTTCGGCGGCCGGCACGAATCAGGCCAACCTGTGGTGAAACGAAGCGGCCAGATTTCAGTGCCCCCTTTCGCCATGACCGCCGCCGGCTGCCCGACCCCAGAGATTCTCGACCATGCAGACCGGTACCTGGAAGCCATGATGCAGCAGGCCACCGCCCGCGTGGTCGATGACCGGTTACACATTGTCGACCCTTCCGGCAAGGTCGCGCTGGTTTTTGTCAAGCAACGACCTTTGGCTGGCCGGCCCGTCGAACTGGCGGGCACAAGCTGGCGGCTGTTGGACGAAGACGCGACCTACGGCGACGGCGTTACGACGCTGGTGTTCCTGCATCCGTGGGCGGCCGTTGGGACGACCGCCTGCCGGGACTACCAGATCGGGTACACGGCGTCCAACGGGAGCATGCGGGTACCATCCACGGGCATGGCCGGTTCCACCGAGCCTTGCTCCGGAGACGCCGAACGGCGCGAAACCCGGTTCGTCGAGGACCTGGGATGGGCCAACGAATACTCTCTCCAGCAGGTCGACGAGTCCGAACAGATGGTGGTGCGTACCAGCAGGGGTAAGACGCTGACGTTCGAGCCGATTAACGCACGGTCCGGCGCATTATTCGACCAAAGCTGGCAGCTGATCCGGTTCCTGGAAGCCCGTTCGGACGGCTCATCCATGCGAAGGCTTACGGATCGTGACCCGGAGGCCGGCGCGGACATAACCGCCACGTTCAGCGGAACCGAGGTCGAAGGCGCCCTTGGATGCCACTCGTACGCACTCCGCAGGGCCAGAGACGGCGGGACGTCGATGATCGGACCGGACGGGGAAATGGACATGGAGGCTGCGTCCTTGAGCACGGAGAATTCGTGCGACAACGGCGCCGTCATAACCAGGCAGCAACAGCAGTATCTCGACCTGCTGGCGTCCGCGGAGCAGTACCATGTCTTCGAAGACCGACTGGTGGTCGTCGCCGTCTCGGGCGACGCGCTCATGTTTCAATCAACAACCGCGAAAACGGAAACGACGACCCACGGGGACTTTTTCAGCCAACTGTCCCCGGAGGAGCGGGAATGCCTGGGACCGGATATCACATCCGGACGGGACATCTTTGCCATGCTGACCACCAACCTGACCACCGGTACGGAAGCACTGAGGTGTCTCAGCGCAGAGAACCAGTTCCTGCTTTACATGGGCAATGCCGCCGGCCCCGAAGAGCTGAACGAGGACACCCACCGTTGCATCTGGAACTCAATGGCGCAGCTGCTGGGGCTTGATGACCTCCAAGCACACCCGCCGACCGAGTCCGACCTCATGGGTCAGATGATGACCATGATGGTGGCGATGCCGCTCTACTGCGCCGCCACCCACCAGCCGGCCCTCGAGCCGGACGAGCTGGGTTTCGAAGAAGATGAGGCGGGCTACATAGTTTGCGCCATTGACGCAGCCGGCGGCCGAGAGGCGTGGATCAGGATGCTCATGGAAAACGGCACCGGCTTCCACGTTTTCCTCCAGGCAGAGGGAACCTGCGGCGAGCCGACACCCCGACCTTGAACGGTGTAACCGCGCTGCGCCAACCGTTCAACGATCCAACTGTCCGGCCGTGTCGCGCTCGTCGAGACAGGACCACCACAAGCTAACCCGCCGCCACCTGTGCTCCTCCCGGAAGTGATTGTCCGGTTTGCGCCCCGAGTTGAGGCACCACACCTTCTGGAAATTGCAGCTTGCGCATCGGATAGTTGATGGTGATGCCTTCCGCCGCCAGACGGGAGTGCAGCTGTTTGATCAGTTCGCTGCGGACCACGAAACTGGCCAACCGGTCCTTCGCCCGAACCACCATGCAGAAGGTGATGTTGCTGTCGCCGAATGCCTCATAGCGGAAGATGGGCTCGGTATCCGCATGGGCACTGGGATGTTGCCGACGCAACTGTTCCATCACCTCCAGGCTCACCGTTTCCACCTTGACCAAGTCGCTCTCGTAGGACACGCCGCAGGAGATGACCACGTCCAGAGGGTCTTCCGGCTTCGAGTAATTGGTGACCACATTCTCGGACAGCTTGGCGTTGGGCACCGCAACCAGGTTGTTGGTCCAGGTGCGCAGCAGGGTGCTGTGCCAGTTGATGTCGACCACGTAGCCGGCAATCCCACTTTCCATCTCGATGTAGTCGCCGGCTCCAATCACACCCTCCGACATGACGTAGGTGCCGGCGAAGAAGTTGCCCAGTGTGGACTGCAGCGCCAGAGCCACCGCCAGGCCAGTGATCCCCAAACCCGCCACCAGCGGGCTGATGTTGATACCCAAAATGTCCAAGGCCATCATCACCGTGATGGCAACGATCAGCACCCACACTCCTCGCTGGACCAGTGGGAACATCCAGCTGCGCGGCCGGTCGGCGTTATGCCTTCGCAAATAGATTTCCAGCCATAGCAACCCGGCTGAAACCACTCCATTGACCAGTGCTGCGCCGATCAGGACGGCGATTACCGCGCTGGCCTTGTCCACCGTATGTTGCACGGTGTCGTGGAGGGAGAGTGAAGTCAACGCCAGGTACAGCCCCAGCAGGAGAATGAACGCAGTGCAGGGAACCCGTATCGATGCCACCGTCTTGACGTCGAAATCGGCCCCGCCCACGATGAGCAACCGTAACAAACGCTGAAAAACCACCTTGCTGAACAGCACGGCAAGGGCAATCGAGACGACCAAGATGATGCCGGCGATCAGCAGTTCAACCCAATCGACATGGATGCTGACCGTCCAGTGGGCGAACGAGCTCCACAGACCCGTGAAATAGTCGACCATTTTCCTTCACCTCTCATTTGGGATGGCGAAGGATTTATAGCAGTTCGCGGACCGGACTTCCGGTGGGATAGGACCGACAGACACGCACCAGAGTGGACATCGGCCAAGTCTGACGCCTTTCAGGGTCGCTCCGATTCCAAGACCCGGACGGAATCAAAGAAGCCCTCGAAGCCGCTAACTACGCCGAACTGGTGCGCTGGGACGGCTGCACGGGACAACTACGCCGACCCCGATTACGGCTTGCCATGACGAAACCCACCATGGCTGCAGGCCACCACAAAGGGCGGCGCAGCATCACACCCCGTCGCCCCTGATGATGGGGAGAGGCAAAAACGGTCCGTCTCGACGGTGCTTCAGGCATTGAACACAAGATCCCTACGCATGAACCAGTCACCCCAGCAGCATGCCAGTCATCCATCGCTATACGCTTCAGTACTGCGGGATTAGGCGAAAGTTGCCACTGCGACGACCTGGGCACACCCTCTTGAACCTTGTCGACCCTCAACACCCCCTCCATGGCCGCAATCTGTGGGACCAGCTCAATGTTTACGTGCCACGCCGTCACCCCAGCCGCACCATAGCGAGTCGGTTTCGGATAAACGGTGACTACTCCAACATCCCTAGCACTCTCCAAGAACTCCGCAACCGAGCGCATCGCCGCCACGCTATCCGTGTAAACCAAGACATCGATGTACACTGGTTCGACCACAGAGCGACGCCCAGCATTGGCTGCCTTCGTGGCCATCGCATAGTTGTAATACCGCCGGAGGTTGCTTTCCACGTTCTCCGGCCCCGGCGGCGGACAACTCGTCACCCTGCGGCCGTCCGGCAGCGGCAGCGTCACGCAGTCAGGGTGCAAGGTAGCCGTCGGCGTTGGTGTCTCAGTCGGCTCTTCCTTCGCCGCAACTGAACCGACACCAACGGCCTGTTGCGTAGACGCCGCCGGCCCGCAAGCGAGCACGGCCATCACCCCCGCCACAGCCAACAACGCAGTCACCAAGACAGCCGACCTCATCCCCTTCGTCGATTTCATAGGGCTTACTCCCACGCCGGTTTTCACCACTGACGATAACGTCGCCGCGGAACACCACCCCAAGCGGAAATCACCAACGCGCCCCGGCACCACCCTACGAAACTGATGACAGCAGCTGGTAGCGGCCGGCGCCCGGCACCCCATAGACCGAAGGCATCCCCAACGACCGACGCCGAGAGCTCCCACCATGCCCGCTGCTCAACGCGAACACCCCTACATCTGGGTCACCTGGCTGCCCCGTCTCCTGACGGGCGAGAACTCCTGCGAGTGGGCCGTCTGGTTCAAGGCCCACTACCAAGACTGGACCCGCCAACCATCCGATTTCGATCAGACCCAGTGGTTGCTCGACCACACCGCGCTGCTCAACGAGCGCAGAGCCAACTGGGAAGTCGGCGGCTTCGACGTCGACATCGAGGCTCAAAACAGGTTTGAACTCCGCGGCAGAACGGCGACGTTGGCCGGCAGGCCCGACATCATCGCCCACCGCGAAGATAACGGCGTCATCGTCGACGCCAAGACCGGCCACGAAAGCCCCAGCCACGCCGTGCAGGTGATGGTCTACCTTTACGCCGTTCCCAAGGCACTGCAGCGCTACCGGGAAACGAAGCTCAGCGGTCAGGTCACCTACCGCGACCACACGGTGCGCGTTCCGGCCGAATCCGTGGACGAGAAGTTCATACAGAACCTGGGTGCACTGGTACGCAGGCTATCAGCCGACGAACCGGCGAGACGAGTGCCGTCGCCACAGGAATGCCGGTACTGTGATATTGCAGCCGTCGATTGCCCACAGCGCGTTGACGAAGCCTCCGAGCCCGAAACCGGTGCTACTGCCGACTTCTGAACGCCCGTCGTCGATGGGCCGACGCTCGGCATTGTACGGGAACCGAACCACCGCGTAGACTTGAACGCACCCGATATGCCAGTCGAGCTTCTGGGTATTGTCGTAGCCTCATGACCATCTCCCCGACCACCGAATATCCCCAGTCGGCCGTAACTCAGACTGCCCACTGGCCGCTGCCCCTCAACCAGCGAAACCAGTGCGACGGTCTGGAACTCCTGGCGGCCCTTGAACCGGAATCAATCCCACTGTGCATCTTCGACCCGCAATACCGCGGCGTGCTGGACAAGATGCGCTACGGCAACGAAGGCGTCAGCAGAGGACGACGACGCTCGGCGCTCCCTCAGATGAGCGAGGAAACCATCACCGAATTCATCGCCGGCATATCGGAGGCCTTGATCCCATCCGGTCAACTGTTCCTGTGGACCGACAAGTTTCACCTCTGCAAGGGCATCACGGCCTGGCTGGGAGACGGCGGACTGGAGACCGTAGACCTCGTCACCTGGAACAAGGCCCGGATGGGCATGGGCTACCGCACCAGGCGCGTCGCGGAATACCTGCTCATCCTGCAGAAACCGCCCATACAGGTTGGAGCGGGCTGGCAACACGACGACATTCCCGATGTCGTTACGGAAAAAGTCCAACGCGTCAAGAACGTTCACCCCAAGCCCGTGAACCTTCAGGCGCGCCTAATCGAGGCCGTTACCGACCCCGGCGACGTTGTGCTCGACCCGGCGGCCGGCAGCTATTCCGTGATGACCGCCGCCCATCAGGCGGGACGCCAGTTCCTGGGCTGCGACATCGCAAGCACGTTGTAATCGGACAGACGGGAATGTTCGCGGAGCGTGATCCCGAGCAAGGCAGGCGGCTGAGTTCGAACCACCCGCTACACAATCTCCGAGCACGCCCGCCTTATTCGGTCTCGGTTTTCAATCTGGAGTTGTACGACGCGTGGGTCCACCGCGAACCTGCCGGCAACTTCGCCAATATCGTAGCCTTCCTGCATCATCCCCCACACCCCTTCTACGGGAGCCCAGAACTCCGCCGCGAACGCACGGCCCGCCGCCTGCCGCTCCGCGCCGTGCAACCGATTAATGACCGACGCCCCCTCTCCCGGAAAACAAACTGCGTCCCCAATTGCGCGCGCAAAGTTGAAATTCTCCAGCCAGGGCCCAGCGTACCTTGGCTTCCGCAAGCGGATCTGCACATCCGCGCCGCGCCAAACCACCCCGTCAACCCACGACAGTCCCTCCGATGGCTCAAACGATTGATTTCCCAGCTTTCTGGCTACGTTACACACCGAATGGAACTCCTGCTCTTGGTCAATCCCTATGGTCCTCCGCATAGCCCGAGCCAGACGGTACGCCGGTCCCCAAATGCCTTCTCCCTCCCGCCGTTCGCGAAGCACGCAGTCAATTGCCTCAGCGGCGCCACGTAGATCGGGCAATCCCCAACGGGGGTTATTCATACGAGACGCTTCCTCAACCGAGTCGAGGGCCCTGTTGCGACCTTCCCGATGCAGCGGGTTCACGCCAGCAAGAAATTCTGTGAGCGGAGTGTCACTCAGCGTCCTGCCGGCCCGAACGATGAAGGCAGCATTGTCATCGTCCATGACGTAGGGGTCCAACCCCAAAGCGCCGGCAGCCTCGCAAAACGCCTCCTCATCAGGATCCTGGCGGGATTCACTCACCCTTTTCCAACGCAGCTGGACCTCGCTGCCGTCGATGCCCTCTCCAGACAAACGATCAACCACGTCCTCGACGAGTCCCGACAGATGACATTCCGCGTCTTCACGAGAAATGATCTCAGTGTCAACTTGCCAGAAACGCAACCCCGGGTTCTCGCAGTGCATCTGCTCGCCCGACACCTCGAACGTCGAACCATCGCAACCAAAGCTCAAACACGGCAGGATGAAACCGGTTCCGTAGGCCCAGATCGAGCGTTTACGGTCCCGTCCGCCAAAGACGGACCACCAATCCGTCGCTATGCCTTCGGCCAAATATACCGCCGGCACAACCACGGACTCGTACGCCTCTTGGGCAGCATCATCCTTGTGCGAACAAGCATTGATGCCACCGACGAAAATCCGCAGGTCACACATGGTTGCCCGCTCTTCAGCGGAAGCGTTCGGCGCACCATCAACCCATTCGACCAAAAACTTCATCTCGGTACCTCTCGCAGATGGGCCACCCCTTGTACTCCCCAAGACCGTCGTTAACCAGCAACCCCATCCAGATCCGACCGTCGGCTTCGTACCACACCTTCTTCGGAAAGTTCCGGTCGGACTCGTGGAAACGACATTGACCAGCCCGAATCGCAGCGCGAACCCACTCGGTAGCCCGATCCCGGTCAGACCTGGTGGTCAACGGACAAATCGTCGTGGTTTCCTTGTTGGGCCGTCCAATGCGGCCGCCGGGCAGCTGCTGTCCCATCGGCAACCCACCCCACCATCTCACCTGCTTGTGCTCCGAACTGCCGGAGTACACCGCACGCTTGGCCAAAGTCGCCAACTCGGCCGGAGTACGCGTTGGGATTCTAGCCTGATTTGGCCGACGCAAAACACCACCCCATCAGCCAATGCCGTGTCCCCATGCACGGACTTCTTCCTTCGCCATCACCGGCGAAAGGACATCGCCAACAATTCCACGCACGCGCGATAGACACCGGAAAATACGCGAGTCCGCAGCATAGCACGACATCCCCATCGGCCGTTCACGATGAGGGATTTGAGCCGACTCCCCGCTCTCGTTCCAACTGCGGGGCGGATCGAAACCGGCGGTAACCAAGGACAGCCGGCAGTTCATGTTTCTCCTTTCGAGTGTGCGCCGCAAGCGACGTATCTAACACTCCGTCCATCAGGTTCCCCTGAAAAGGACACAATCGGGCCCCGGCCCCCGGGGCTGGCCTGAGGAAGCACGGCAAACGCCCGTGCCCCTTCCGCGATCGGAACACAATTCTACTTTCCGCGCTCCTAAACGTAAAGCGAACGGACGCCACAATCAGGCCGTCATCGGACGATGGTGAAACCTGCCTGCCCACCGGCAGTGGGACATTTTCGTTGTCCGTGCCAGATGCCCAAGTTTCCGCACCACAGCCGCCCGGACGGCCGCTGGCGCCACCACAGGCCCCTGCCCGTGGACGATTCCAACCACCGACCACCAGACCGACAAACTCACAGGCATTTCAGTACCGCGTTTCCCGCGGCCGCCAACTCCCCCACATCTGGCCTACCTGCCTACCCCGTCTGCGCAGCGGCAATATCTCTTGCCAGTAGCCAGTCTAGTTCAAGGCCCATTACGTCGGATGGATCAAGCAACCCTCGGACTTCGACCAGGCCCCAATGGCTCATGCGCCACACGGCACTGCTCAACCAGCAACGCCAAGAATGAGAAGCCCGTGGCCGCGTCGACCACGTCGAAGGCCAGAACGCCTTCCGGCTGCGCGGGAATTCCTCAACACTGGCCGGCCAGCCCGACCTCGTCGTACTCGACGACCGCGACGCCACCATCATTGACGTCAAGACCGGTCAGGAACGGCCCTGGCACCGCGTCCAGGTCATGATCTACCAGTACGCCCTGCCCCTGGCCCTCCCTCGGTACCGGAACGTCCGCATTGGCGGCGAGGTCGTCAAACAGACGGCGGCCAGGCCAAGGAAGGCGGCGGAACCGTATGCACAAATGACCGCCAATTTCAGCATTGGGATATCAAGCGAACCGAGCGAGTGGCTGGACGTTAGGACAGGCACAGCAATCCAGGCAGTTGCTGACGACGAAATGCCACCATCGTCAATCAAACGATGACAGCAACATCTCCTTGAGTTCTGGAAAATTCACCGGCTTTACGACAAAGCCCTTGGCGCCACGCTGCCGAGCTTCATCCATGCGCTGGTCGTCACCGTACGCAGACACGACGATGGACTGGACGTCGGGCCAAGACTCGCCCAGGGCGCCGAGAAGCTCCATGCCATCCATGCTTGGCATATTAAGGTCTGTGAGAATCAGCCGGATGCCAGGGTTTTCGTGTAGCAGCTCAAGTGCTTCATGCCCAGACTGGGCAAAGAACAACTCGTAGGTCCCGGCACGAACTTCGCGACGCATCCTTTGCTCAAACATCACCTGGACGTCCGGCTCATCATCCACCACAAGGACCTGACGCGCCAAACCCTGTTCCGACATTTCTGACTCCACCGCATTTATCTGAATCTCGCAGGCTGCCAACCCACCACGAGTTAAAATGTCGGGGCGCCGCACGATGACGACACCCCTCGAATCATGATCGACTGACGGAAGCCGCTGCTGATCTCAGCCATTCGCCCGTGGCTTCAGCACCACGCGGTAGTGGTAATTTCCCAGATATGTTCAGGTCAGTGATGACCAGCCTTACGTCCGGATGCTCTTCCAGCACCTCCAGCGCGTGCCGCCCTGAAAGGGCGAACAGGAACTCGTACCGGCCGGCCCTGACCTCGCGACGCATCTGCTGCCGGAACATTGGCTCCACGTCCGGCTCGTCGTCCACCACCAGCACTTTCCTGGCCTCTGCGGCTTCATTCATCTGGCAAATCCTCAGCGTTCAAGTGTCCGCACATCGTCTTTCGCATCCGTGCATAAACGTCCAATCATGTTACCACTCACGGGACATCTGAAATTCCACCTGGCCGACGAGTCGGACATCACCCCCGCAAACTCGTCGCCCAGCGCTTCATCCACCATGGCCTTGCTGCCGCCTCGGCGCAGCAAGTAGCGCAGGTCAGGGGCGCTGAAGGTCCATGCGATTTTTATGGATCGCGCCGTTGTGTCCGTCCTTCCGCCAGGCCGTCTCATCCGCATGTGCCACCGGACTGCCCCGGATCCGTTCCACAATATCGGTCAGCGCCTTCTGGTCCTTTTGAGCCACCCAAAGGGTGGCGGCCTTCTCGGTGTCGGTCCAGTCGGGCCAGCTCGCGTCAGCATTCTGCTGGCGAGTCTGCACGATGTAGGCGTTGATCTGGCCGGTTACCGCCCCTGGCGAGGCGTCCCATCCCACCAGC
>DAOUHZ010000171.1:0-18141 GCA_034428455.1 Dehalococcoidia bacterium | reverse complement strand
TGCCAACCTGGATGCTGGCTTGGCTCAGGGCGCCAACGCTGGCGCTATCGCTCTTCCCAACCAGGGGTTTCCGGCCCGCTTTCTAGGGCCTGTTGACAAACATCGTCATTCCGGCGAAAGCCGGAATCCATCGGTTGCGGGCTGCCAGGCGCCAATTCATATCGGCGGCGTCGGGCGGCCCTCCACAATGTTAGGATCGAAGCAGGTCTGCCAGGCCGCTGACCGGTTCTCCTTCCTCCAGCAAGTCCAGGCGGGAAAGGACTTCCGCCGTCGTCGCTTCGGACAGTACCTGCATGGCGCAGTCGCGGAATTTCTCGCGGACATCCTCCATTGTCACGCCGCGCAGGGCCCCGCTGTTGGCGCGGTGCGCCTGCTGCCGCAGGACGTTGCCGTCTTTCAACCGGACGTCAACCTGATGGTAGCCTTCGGTCCAGCTGGGTAGGCCCTCATTGCCCGGGATGCGCCGCATGTCGATGCGCGGGATCATCGCCTGGGCTTCAGGACGCATCACCTGATCGTCAGTGAAGGACTGCAACCCGACCCGTTGGTCCAGCAGGGCGGCCGCCAGGCAATACTGCATGCTGAACTTGCCTTCCAGAGACGACACCGGGCGGGAGTGGATCAATGAGCGAGGCGGATCGAAGTCCACCATGACGTCGATCCGGTCTACCGCCGCAGGGTCGATGGTGCCCTGGGACAGCAGGTCAAAGGTGGCATCAAGCGCCAGGTGAGCGCTGCCGCAGCAGGGGTACTTCTTGATTTCGATGCCCGACTCGACCAGGTAGCATTTGTCTCCCAGGTTCTGCGCCACCTGCTCGCTGTCGAAACCCTGGCCGCCCGAGAAGGCGCGGATGAATCCGAACCGCCCTTCCAAGGCGTCCTCGCTGGCGGTGAAGCCTTCCCGTACCAACTTGGCCGCGACGACTCCAGCGCGGGCGGCGTCCCCGGCGTGGAACGGCTTGGTCATGGTGCCGAAGTTCTGTCGCAGCCCCGATGCCTGGGAAGCCGCCAGGGAGACGGCCCTGGCCGTCTGTTCCGGGTCTAGGGCCATGATCCTGCTGGCCGCCGCTGCTGCTCCCACCGCCCCCAACGGGCCGGTAGGATGCCATCCCAGGTCGTCGTAATAGGCTTCGCTCAGGGACTCACCCACGGCGCAGGCGACCTCGAATCCGGACATATATCCGAGCAGCAGGTCCTTGCCGGACGCGCCAACCTCTTCAGCCACCGCCAGGGATGCGGGCAGCAGGACGGTGGTGGGGTGGGTCTTGGTAATCTGGGTGATGTCGTCGTAGTCCAGGGCATGGCCCATGGCCCCGTTGACTAGGGCGGCGTTGGCCGCCGAGGTTCTGAAACCCCGTCCCACAACGGTGGCCGAGGTAGAAGACCCCTCGGCCGCAACGTAGCGGCAAAGAATATCCGACAGGGATTCCCGGGAACCCGCCAGCATGCACGCCAGACAGTCCATGATCGCTCCCTTGGCCGCCTCAATGGCATCGGGCGGGAAGTCCTCAATGTCGGTGGCAGTGACGTATTCAGCGATCCGCTTGGTGATGTTCATGGGTTAACTCCTGGCGGTCAGGGCTTGCCGTGTTGTTATCGTGGACGTGATCGTAACGCGAATGTATGCCTTTTTGAAACAGTGTCAAGTGGCCGGCGCTGGCCCGTTAGCGGCCCTCCTCCGTGCTATCATGGGCCGCGAAGGACCCTATCGAGGAAAATGCAAGGAGGGCATGGCAAATGGCGACAGGCACGCAGGCATGGACCGAAGAGTTCGCTGAGGTAGCGGGCACCAAGCTCCAGTTGGTCCGGGGCGGCGCGGGTGACCCCCTGCTGATCCTGCACGACGAAATGGGCCACCACGGGCAGGTGCGATACCAGGACGAATTGGCCCAGGAATATGCGGTCCACATTCCCTCCCATCCCGGTTTCGGGGCCACGGAGGGCCAGGAATGGATCATGAACATGCGGGACATGGCCGGCTGGTATCTGGAGGCCCTGGATGACATGAACCTTGGCCCCGTTAACCTGCTGGGTTTCTCGCTGGGGGGCTGGCTGGCCGCGGAAATGGCGTCGATGTCTCCCGACATGGTGCGCAAACTGGTGCTGGTGGCGCCGGCCGGAATTCGCCCGCCCTCCGGCGAGATATTCGACATGTTCCTGGTGGTGCCGAGAGACTACATCGTAGCCGGCTTCCTGGACCCCGAATCAACCCCCGAATTCGGCGAGGTATGCCCGGAGGAACCCTCGGCGGAGCTGAACGAAGCCTGGGCCGTGGCGCGAGAGGAGGCGTGTCGCCTCAGCTGGCGACCCTACATGCACAATCTGGCCATGCCCAACCTGGTCCGCCGGCTCAAGCGCGTGCCCACCCAGATAATCTGGGGACGCGAGGACAACATCGTCCCCGTGTCCGCCGGCCAGGCGTACCACGACTCCATCCCCGGATCCCGGCTCGACATCCTGGACGGATGCGGCCATCGCCCCGAGCTGGAGAAGACCGACGAATTCCTGAGCCTGATCAAGCCATTCCTGGCGTCATAGCCCCTGGGGGGACGAGACACGTGACCACCACTTCAATCCAAGACCGCGTGGACGAGCTTTTTGCCGACGCCCGCGACATGCAAGCCCAGGCCATCGACCGCTTTGATCAGGGCGATGTCCGCGACGCGGCGGAGAAAGCCTGGTGCGCCACCAAGCGGGCCACGGACGCGCTCATCCTGATCCGCACCGGCGAAGAGCCGGTGACGACTGCACGCACCACTGACGAGTTGGACGCACTTGTCGACCGGGAGCCAGCCGCGGAGAGTCTCCTGGGCCGCTATTTCAGCCGCCTGGGGCAACTCCACGGTGCCTGCTTCTACGACAAGCGCTGCAATCCCCAAACCGAACGGCGCATCAGAGAAACCGGCCAGTACATCAGCGACGCCGAAATTCTGGCAACCCAATAAACGCACCCTCCCTATGGTAAAATCCGGCCGTACCCGGAAAGCGCAAGGAGAAGCGACATGTTTATCGGATACTTTACGGAAAGGCCGTACCAGGACCCCAAATCCGGGTACTTCGGCGCCACCGGCAAGTCCATCATGGACCTTAATGTCAGCAACGACATCTACGATGCGGAGCTGGGTGCCAGTCTCTACAACCGCTACCTGGACGAGAAGCTCTACGCCGAGGAGATGGGCTTCGACGGCCTCATGCTCAACGAGCACCACAGCACGCCCTTCTGCATGGGCGGCGCGATGAACGTTGAGGCATCCATCCTGGCCCGCATCACCAACCGGGCCAAGATCGTGCTGCTGGGCAACATCCTGCCGCTGTGGGACGACCCGCTGTGGCTGGTGGAACAGCTGGCGATGATCGACATGATCTCCCACGGCCGGCTGGTTTCCGGTTGGGTGCGCGGCACCGGACGGGAGAGCGTGGCCCACAACATCGAGCCGCATTACAACTGGGAGCGGTTCAAGGAGGCCCACGAGCTCATCGTCAAGGCGTGGACCACCCCCGGCCCCTTCCGCTGGGAGGGCAAGCACTTCCACTTCCGTCACGTCAACCCCTGGGTGCGTCCCTACCAGAAGCCGCACCCGCCCATCTGGCTCCCTGGCGTAGTCTCCCGGGACTCGCTAGTCTGGGCCGCCGAGCAACGCATCCCCTACATCATGCTTGCCACCGAGATGGAACCCACCAAGCAGGCGTTCCAGATCTACCACGATACGGCCGCGGAGCTGGGCTACGAGTCCGGCCCGCAGAACATCGGCTACCTGTGGAAGGTCCACGTCGACGAGACCGAAGAACTGGCAGAGCAAACCGGCCGCAAGTACGTGCAGGGTCCGAGCAACCCCTTCCTGGCCGGCAATGAGGGAACCACCAACCAGGCCCTGCTGCATCTGCCCGGGCTGACTTCCCGGCGTCGCGTCCTGCCCACCACCGAGGTTGCCACGGCCGCCCGCGGCGGCAGCGCCGGGCCCGGCGGCGTGCTATCACGTCCCTACGAGCAGCAGGTCAACGACTACACCATCATCTCCGGCACGCCGGACAGCGTCATCCCCAAGATCCGCCACGTGCTGGAGACCATCCGCCCCGGCAGCATCTTCTTCTGGGACGGCGACGGCGCCATGACCCACGACGACGCCATGCGCAGCCTGCGTCTGATGGGTCAGGAGGTCTTGCCCGCGGTGCGCGAAATGGCCAAGGAGCTGGATCTGCCCGGCCCCTTCGAGGTTGATCCGGCCACCAACGAACCTTACGTGGCGCAAACGTACTCAGCGCAACCGGCCGAGGTCACGGCGGACGATTAGGATCGATCCATACGGTCTGCATTCGCGCCTCTCCCAAACCAGGGGGAGGCCGTTTGCTATATTCCACGCAATTTCAGTCACACCCCACACGGAGCGCAATCATGCCTTACGGAGATAATGACTGGCTGGCCCTGACCGCCGAACCCTCCCTCGAACCGGACTTGCCCATCTGCGATGCCCATCACCACTTCTGGGACTTTCGCATGGACCGGGTTCCGTACCATCGCTACCTGCTGGATGAACTGGCGGCGGACGTGAACAGCGGTCACAACGTGCGATCCACCGTGTTCCTGGAAGCGCGTTCGATGTACCGTCCCGACGGACCCGAAGAGCTGCGTCCCGTGGGGGAGGTTGAGTTCGTACAGGGCATTGCCGCCGCCAGCGCCACGGGACTCTACGGGCCGACCAAGGCTGCGGCCGCCATCATCGGCGCCGCTGACCTCGCGTTGGGCGGCGACGTGGCCCGCGTTCTGGACGCTCTGCAAGCCGCCAGCCCGAACCGCTTTCGCGGCATCCGGTACAACACGGGCTGGGACCCGCATCCCGAGTTGGAAAGCCGCTCCACCGAACACAAGCTGGCCGACCCGCAGGTTCGGGCCGGCGCTCAGGTGCTCGCTGAACGCGGGTTGGTGTACGAAAACGTGGTGTTCTTCCCGCAGCTTTCTGACTTGGTGGACTTCGCCAACGCTCTCCCGGACCTGACTATCGTGTCCAACCACATCGGCGGGCTGATTCGCATCGGGCCCTACGGACACCGTGACGAGGAGGTGATGCCGGCCTGGCGCGAGGGCGTGGCGGCACTGGCGCAGTGTCCCAACGTGGTGATGAAGCTCGGCGGCGTGGGCCAGCCCCGGTACGGGTTCGACTGGCACACCCGGGCCACGCCCATCGGCTCCGAGCAACTGGCGGAGGAGATGGGGCCGCTGATCACCTACTGCATCGACCAGTTCGGGCCTGACCGCTGCCTGTTCGAGAGCAATTTCCCGCCCGACAAGGTGTCCTTCTCGTACAATGTCATGTACAACGCCTTCAAGCGCATGACGTCCGGTTACTCGCCCACCGAGCGCGCCGCCATGTTCCACGACAACGCGGCCCGGATCTACAGCATCGAGTATTAGCGGCTACTCGGTTGACAGCAAAGCGGTCAGCTCGCCGACATCCGACAACCGATCCAGGCGGCTGACCGTTTCGACAACCTTCTGGACGCCGTTGACGCCGAGGGCATCCCGCGACAGCAGGTCGAATTTACCCAGCAGTTCCTCCCGGCCGGCGGGGTTGGAAAAATCGCCCCGCTGGGAGGTGACTTCGGCCCGGCGCACTCGGCCGTCGGTGAGTTGCACGGCGACCCGCGCCGCCGGGTAGTCGTACCGCCGCAGGTTCATCTCCGGGTCGGGGTCCAGCGAGACGCGCTCCGCTAATGCACGGATGTCGGTGCTGTTCACCCGCTCCGGCAAAAAGGCAGTGACGTCGGTGCGGCCGTAGCAGACGGCGGTGGCCACGGCGTAGGGGATCGAGAACTTGGCGGCCAGCATATTGTCGGGGTGTGGGTCGGCCATGATGCCGGCGACAGGAGGCACGGTAACCGCGATACTTTTCACTTCAGATGGTATGAAGGGCTCCTCGCGGAGCAGGTCCTGGACGGCATCCAGCACGGGGTGGTTATACAGGCAGCAAGCGTGCAGTTTGAAGTAATTTTGCTGTATCCGCAGATGGCCGGCAGTTCCCAGGCCGTCGGTCACCGCCTCGGGGTCGAAACCATCCCCGAGGAAAGTGCGGTATAGGTCCGCCGGGCCGTCCGCAATCGCTGTGTAACCGCACTGGCTCAGGTGGGCGGCCAGTATCCCCTGGAAACCGGACCGGCCGGGGTAGAGGTTGCGCACGGTGGCGCCTTCGATGCAAGGAGTCCATGTGTTCGCCGGGCTCATGGACATGGCAAGGTTCATCGCCACCCGGGTTTGCGCCGCGTCGAAACCCATCAGTCGCGCCGCGGCGGCCGCCGTGCCGATGGTTCCCCAGGTGCCGTGGGAGTGCACCTCTGCCTTGACGGTAGTCGCCGTGCCGATGCGGGAGATGACCTCGTACCCGACGATGATGCTCGCCAGCGCCTCGCTGCCACTGCACCCCAGGTCCTCACTGACGGCGATTGCTCCGGGCGTGACGTGGATGGACGGGTGTCCGCCGCCCAGACGATTGCCTTCATCCATCTCCAGCGATACGCCGGCGGTGGCGTTCACCATGGCGGCCCATACCGGCTGCACCCGGTGACTATGACCCAAGATGGTCGACTTGCCGGGCCCGCTCATGCTAGCGGCGAGCCCGGCGAAGTTGGCGTTTTCCGACAGGCGGCTGCCAGCGAGGATCGCGCCGATGGTGTCCAGCGCTACGTCCTTTGCGGCAGCGATGGCGGCGGGGTCGAAGTCCTCCCACCGCGTTTCGGCGACAAACTCGGCGAGTTGGTCAAGGTAATCTTGCGGCATAATTGCCTCTGGATTCCTGCGAAAGCAGGAATGACGGGGAGAGGAAGAGAATGGCGGGGTGTTAGCGGGTGAAAAATTCGTGGAGCAGGCGGTATGCGTCGTCGGGCAGTTCCTCGGCGATGTAGTGGCCGCAGGGCAGCGATTGCCCCTCCACGTTGTTGGAATAGTTGCGCCATACTCCGAGAACGTCCTGGGTGCGGCCCACGTAACCCCGGTCGCTCCAGAGGGCCAGGTGGGGGCAGTTCACCTTGTTCTCGAAGTCGGCTTCGTCGTGCTCCAGATCGATGCTCGCGCCAGCGCGGTAGTCTTCGCACGCGCCGTGAATGGCATCCGGGTTGCTGAAGCAGCGCACATACTCCTCCACCGCCTCCGGCGGGAACACCTCCTCGGCGTTGCGCTCCCGCATGAACCGCGAGCGGATGAAGTAATCAGGGTCGGCGCCGATGACACGCTCGGGAAAGTCATAAGGCTGGATCAGGAAGAACCAGTGGTAGGTGTTGGTCGCAAATTCCTTATTCACGATGCTGAACATGTGGCGAGTGGGCACGATGTCCAGGGTTGCCAGCCGCAGCACCCGTTCCGGATGATCCTTGGTCAGGCGATGGGCCACGCGCGCGCCCCGGTCGTGGCTGCCCAGGAAGAAGCTGTCGAACCCAAGATGGCCCATGGCGTCCACCAGGTCCTGCGCCTGGGCCCGCTTGCAGTGGTTGAAATGATCGGGGCTGCCCTGGGGCTTGCCGCTGTCGCCGTAGCCGCGCAGGTCGGCGGCCACCACGGTGAAGTCCTCCGCCAGCCGCGGCGCGATCTTGTGCCACATGGTGTGGGTCTGCGGATAACCGTGCAGCAGCAGCAGCGGCGGGCCGCTGCCGCCCTTGACCAGGTTGACCTGCTCACCACTGGTATCCACCAGCATCCGCTCAAATCCCTCGAACAAAGCCATTGCTATTCTCCTCACGCTTGCTGATGGCGGGATTGTAGCCGGCTTGGGGGCTGCCGGCTACCATTCGTGAGCGGGGCAATGATTGATTCCGGCCGGAGTGTTATGGCGCCAGGGAGGGGGCGCGTGTCACATCCAACAAGAACAACTGGCAACAGGATTTTGAAGATCGCAGATGGACGTGGGACATTCCCGTCGGTAGCAATGCTAAAATCCCGTCAGGGAGCGAATATCATGAAGTTCAACGGAGGCAATGCGCCGGCCATCGGGCGCGCCATATACAACGACAAGATACGCCCGACCCTGGGGCCGGAGCACAAGGGCAAAGTAGTGGTCATAGACGTGAAAAGCGGCGACTACGAGATCGCCAAAAACAGCCTGACCGCTGACTTGCGCTTGCGAAAGCGACGCCCCAACGCCTTCACCTGGGCGGAACGGGTCGGGTATCCGGCAGTGTACCACATGGGTTCGCGGTACCGGCCCCGCAGCCAGCGCCGTGATTAGGGGGCGGGTTGCAGAAAACGCGGACGGCGAGCTGGAACCATGGCTCAACGTATCCGTCGAGCACGCCAATGAAGGGTTGCTCCGGTGTGACGTTATCGTCGATACCGGCTTCACCGGATGGTTGATGCTGCCCGAAGCAGTCATTCGGGAACTCGGGTTGGTCAAAATCGGCAGCATAGCCGCCACGGTGGCCAGCGGTGAAATGGAGCATTTCGCCTACTATAGAACCCGCATAATGTGGCATGGACGATTCCACTGGGTGGAAGTTCTCGAGTCAGTTGACCAACCGTTGCTGGGCATGGAGTTGTTGCGGGATAACTGGATTACCATGGGAGCCTGGGACGGCGGCGCTGTAGTCATTGAAGAAGGCCGACCCTGAACGTCGCCTTTGACACCGTATTGCCCCCCGTGTAACGTAAGCGGCAATTAGCCTCGCATTGAGAGATAAAATGACCACCGTAGCCGTACCCACCGACATTGACCACTACCTCGCTGTCGCTCCCGACTTCGTGGCCCGCGTCGACGAGTCCGCCGACTGGATCGACGCCGAACGGCAGATGCCCCCGGATCTCGCGGCCGACATGGCCGACGCCGGGTTCTTCCGGCTGCTGTTGCCCCGGGAGTTGGGCGGCGCCGAGTTGGCCCATCCCGATTTCCTGAACATCCTGGAGATGTTTGCGGGAGCCGATGCCAGCGTTGCCTGGTGCCTGAACCAGAACAATGTCTTCTCGACCAGATCCACGCGCATGTCGATGGCCACGGCGCAAGAGATTTGGGGCGAGCAGCGGGCGGTTGTAACCAATGGGCCACCGGCGGGCGGCTCGAAATCGGTCCCGACGCCGGAAGGGTTCCGGTTGAGCGGACACTGGAACTTCAGCAGCGGCAGCGACCACGCTACCTGGATCGCCGCGCTGGCGCCCGTCATCCCGGAGAACGGAGCGGGGGCCGATGGACAGCCTCCCCAAACCCGCCTGCACCTGATGCCGATTGACCAGGTGCGCATGGTGGACCTGTGGCAGGTCGCCGGGCTTCGCGGAACGGGCAGTTTCAGCTTCCAAGTGGACGACCTGCTCATTCCCGAGGAACGCACCTTCGTGCAGGAAGGCCCGTCCTGGTGCGACCGCCCCTTGTACGGGATACCCACCACCCTGCTCTTCGCCACCGGATTTGCCACCGTCGCACTGGGAGTCGCGCGCAAGAGCCTCGACATCGCCATTGAAGTTGGACGGAACCGGACCCCCTACCGTTCCGGCGTGCTGCTTCGCGACCACCAGACCACCCAACGCACCATCGGCGAGGCCCACGCGCAGCAGAGTTCGGCCCGTGCTTTCCTCAGAGCAGCCCACGCGCGGCTCTGGGAGTCGGCCGGCGGCAAAGGCACGCTTACCACGGACGAGCGCATCCAGCTCCGGGTGGCTGCAACCCACGCCATTCGCACGTCGGCTCAGGTGGTGGACGCCGCGTACACCCTGTGCGGAGCCAGCGGCATCTTCCAGTCAAACCCGATCCAGCGCCGGTTCCAGGACATGCACGTCATCACCCAGCACGTGCAGGGCCACCACGTGCACTACGAAACGGCAGGTCAGTACCTGCTGGGATTGGATCCGCAGGGCGTTTTCTAGCGTTCACTTCTGTCATTGCGAGAAGCGCAGCTCCGTGGCAATCTCGTGCAATGCAGATTACGTCGCCCACGCGCTCGCTGCGCCGCCGAGATTGCCACGCTGCGCTCGCAATGACATTGAGGAGGGGAATATTATGGCCGCCAATCATGTGGACACCGTCATCGTGGGCGGGCAAATCGTCACCTCGTCGCAGGTCTACGAGAGCTCCATAGCCATCTCCGGCGAGAAGATCGTCGCCATTGGCCCGGAAAACTTCTTGCCGCCGGCTGACCGGTACATCGACGCTTCCGGCAAGTTCGTGCTTCCTGGACTGATCGACAGCCACGTCCACCTGGACGGCCACGACGACTACGCACTGGGCTCGTTGGCCGCCGCCCACGCCGGTCTGACCACGCTGGTTCCCTTCGGCACCTACCAGCTGGAGGGCGATGAGACCCTACCCCAGGCGACGCACCGCACCCGCGAAACCGTGGAGCAATGCGCCCTCACCGACTTCGCCTTTCACTTCATCTTGCAAAATCGGCCGAGCATCCTGTCCGGTTTGCCTGACGCCATCGACCTGGGCGTCAAGTCCTTCAAGATGTTCATGACCTACAAGAAGCGCCCCGGCCGGATGTGCGACGACGACTACATCTGCGAGGCGATGGACATGGTGGGCCGCGGCGGCGGAGTGCTCCAGCTCCACTGCGAAAGCGGCAACATCATCGAATACCTTGAAAACAAACTGCTGGGCGAGGGCCACACTCACCCGACGGATTTCCCCACGGCGTGCCCGGACTGGGCGGAAGAGGAGGCGATCAACCGGGCGGTGAAGATGTCAGCCGCAACCCGATGCCCCACCTACGTTGTGCACCTGAGCACCCAGCTGGGCCTGGAACGGATCAAGCAGGCGCAGAGCCTCGGGCAGCGGGTATGGACCGAAACCTGCCCGCAATACCTGCTGCTCTCCGACGCCCAGATGGCTGAGTTCGGGCCGCTGGCCAAGATCGGGCCGCCCCTGCGACCCGAGGACGGCCCCGACCGCGACGCGCTGTGGCAAGGGCTGCGCCAGGGCCATGTGTCCATCGTCGCCAGCGACCACTCGCCGCACCCGCGCGAGCTCAAGCAGCCCGGCTGGGACAACATCTTCGTGGACTCCAACGGCACGTCCATTCCCTTCGGATCCCCCGGCATCGAGACCATCGTGCCGCTGATGTACAGCGAGGGCGTGGTCAAGCGCGGGCTGCCCATCTGGTGGCTGGCGCGGGTCATGGCGGAAAACCCGGCGCGCATCTTTGGCATCTATCCACGCAAGGGCGTGATCCAAGTGGGCTCCGACGCCGACTTCCTCATCCTGGACCCCAACGGCGACCGCATCGTCACCGCCAGCGACCACCACAGCAATGCGGGTTACACCCTGTTCGAGGGCTGGCAGGTCAACGGCCGCCCCTGGATTACCATGCTGCGCGGGCAGGTGCTGTTGCAGGATGGCGAGATCCAGCAGCAACCGGGATACGGAACCTTCCTGGAAAGCGGCTCCCCTGTAGCGCCATTGGGCGGACCAGTCGAGTAGATGAAGATCATCGAGGTACGCGCCGTCTACCCCAACTACCGGCACGTCGTTCCGTCCTGGCGCACCCACTTCTGGCAGATCGTCGTCCGGGTGGAGACAGACATCGGCTACGCTAGGTTCAGCTAATGTGAGCTATACTTTGAATGGTCATGGCGGTGGTTGAGTTCTCCCGCCAGGACGGCGAACGGATTGTCCCACGACAGTCAGCACGGAACCAGCCGCCATTTTGGTAATCCAGTCCAGCAACTCGAGGGTCTCCGGATCGACCGGCCAAATGCTTCTTTCATCCAGTCCACTGAGCAGTACCTTTGCGACGAATGCGACGCCGAATACCGCCCCTGCTAGACCAACCGCTCCCCAGCGTTCACGAAAGGTCATGTTCTGTACCCTGGTTCGGAGGACCTAGATGTTCGGCTTCTCTCCTATGATCGCGACCTCGGAGTATTGAAACTACCGCGCTGACCCCGATGACAGCCAGCAGGATCACGAACGCACCTAACATCACTAAGACGACCGTCACAAACAGCCAGTTGAATCCTTCTATCCTCAGAAACAACGTGAGTGCTGAGACAGCCAGAGTTGCCGCCGGCATCAGAATGAAGACCGGCCGGCTATCTAAGCGCCCCCACCATCCCAAGTAGCAGATCATTGCAGTACCCAGAAGGAGAACGCCGAACCCGAAATACACATCGATGTCCATGGTCCCTCCAGGTTCTGGTTACGCGCGGTAATGCCTGGCAAACTGGGATACCCTGTATCCAGCTGGCATAAGCACTCTCCAGCGGCAACCATATGTCACTACAATATAATCGCGTCAACGCTTATCGCAAGACCCCCAACGGACGATGATGCCTAGTGCTGGCAAGAGTTGGCTTGACATCATTTTTGCCAGATCGCCATGGCCTTGCGACGCAGAATGCTCACGCCGATTGCGACTGGTCGTGCACCGGAGTTGTAACCATGGCCGGCCCCCTGAACGCCTTCGTTCCTGATAGCAACGCCCACTTGCCCGGCTCCGATCACGGACCGTTGGCCGGCCTCACCTTCGCGGCCAAGGACATCTTCGACATTGCGGGACACGTCACCGGCTGCGGGAATCCGCACTGGTTGGCCACCCACGGTCCCGCCGAAACCAACGCCTGGGTGGTGCAACAGCTGGTGGAGGCCGGCGCTGCCATGGTCGGCAAGACCATCACCGACGAGCTGACCCGGGGCATCTTCGGCGAGAATATGCACTACGGGACGCCGGTAAATCCGAATGCGCCCGGCCGGGTGCCCGGCGGTTCCTCCAGCGGCTCGGCCTCCGCGGTGGCCGGGCAGTTGGTGGACTTTGCCCTGGGTTCGGACACTGGCGGTTCGGTGCGGGTGCCGTCCAGCTTTTGCGGGCTGTTCGGATTGCGACCAACCCACGGACGAATCCCGCTGGAGGGGATGCTGCTCCAAGCTCCGTCATTCGACACCATCGGCTGGTTTGCCCGGGACGTTGAGACCTTTGCCCGGGTAGGGTCGGTGGTCCTGCCTGCGGGTTCCGCCGTTCAGCGTCCGCAACGCCTGGTCATTGCGGAGGACGCTTGGGAACTGGCCGAGCCGGCCACACACAGAGCTTTGGAAAGGGCCCTGGAAAAGATTGGCGCGCTGTTTGCCTCGTCAGCCACGCTGCGACTTTCGCCGTCCAGCCTGGAGGAGTGGTCCGGTCACCAGCAGGTTTTGCAAAGCCGCGAGGCTTGGGAGTCGGCCCGGGACTGGATCGACCAGGTCAATCCGACCTTCAGCTTCGAGGTGTCCGACCGCTACGCCATGGCGCGCTCGGTAACCGACGAGCAGATCGTCATCGCCCAGGCGGGCCGTGATGCCGTCATCGCCCGCATGAACGAGGTATTCGACGGCGGCGACGTGGTAGTGTGCCTGCCAACCACGGTTTCCCCGGCTCCGCTGCTTGGCCAGCGGGTTTCCGAGCGGCACACGCTACGACTGCGCAATAGCGCCCTCACATCCATAGCCGGGAATACGGGCCGGCCGCAGATCAGTTTGCCACTGGCCGAAGTCGACCACCTGCCCGTCGGCCTCTCGCTGCTGGGAGACTACGGGGCCGACGAGCAACTGATCGAGTTGGCGCGGGAGATTGGCAGCTTACCCGGCTGAGGAACTGCTGCCATGAAGATTGAGTACAACGCAGAAGTTGACGCTCTCTACGTCTATTTGCAAGAGGTTGAGGTAGCCCGAAGCGAGGAGCCGGCCGACGGCATACTCGTGGATTTGGACCAGAACGGCGCGGTCGCAGGAATTGAAATCCTCGACGCCAGCGACCGTTTCGACGCCTCCGATGCGACCTTGATGCTGGCGGACAGTGGTCCGAACTACACCAAGGCCGAGTCAGATGAAATCAGGTCTATTCTGTCCGCGCTTGTCCATATTCCGTCACTTATTGAGGACGACATCGATTAGGGCAATGCGCCCCTCGTTGACAGCGTCCAGACCGTTGCGCAGAGCGCGGGCCAGGTCGGCGGGATCCTCCACCCGTTCGCCGTAGCCGCCAAAGGGCTCGACCAGTCTGGCGTAGTCCGGGCCGGGGATGTGTACGCCGTGCCAGACGTCGGAGCGCGCGGCGACGCCGTCGGGGTAGTACGCCAGGTGGTTGCCCCGCATCGCCTCGTAGCCACCATTATTGAACAGCACGGTCAGGAACGGCAGGTTCGCCTCGCCGGCCACGCCGAAGCATTGGGTCACCGGGTTGTACAGGAACCCGCCGTCGCCCATTAGCGCGACCACCGGCTGGTCAGGCTTCGCCAGCTTGACGCCCAAAGCCAGTCCCAAGCCCTGCCCCAAGCCGCCGTTGGTCTTGTAGTAGCTCTGCGGCCGGTCCCAGGCGACGTGACGACCGATGGCGCCCCGGTGGGTAGTGACCTCCTCGGAGTACACCACATTTTCGGGCATCACCTCGCTGAGCACGGCGCACAGCCAGGCCGGGTCGATGGGACGGCTGCCGCTGGCGGCAGCCTCGGCGGCGTAGGTTGCTTCGGCCAACCGCTCGTGTTCCGCAGCCCAATGCTGACGCCGCGTTTCGATCTCGTCCCGACGACCGTCCGCCATCGGTTGCAAAGCCTCCACCAGCAGACCCAGGCTCAGGGTGATATCTCCCTCGACATAGCGGTCGGCGAAGAGATTCTGATACACCATGTATTCCTTGACCGTGGTTTCTCCCATAGCCACGACGGTGGCATGTTGCGGGCCGGCCTGGGGCGGATACCAGGGGGCGCGGCTGGCAGCCAGGATCACCAGGTCGGCCTGCTGCAGGTAGCGTTCCGACTGGCCGCCCAGGTACAACGGGTGGCCCTTGGGAAAGTTGGCGTAAAGCGGCGCGCTCTCCACCACCGGAATGGCGAACAGCTCGGCCAGGGCCACCAGGTTATTGAACCCCTCGACCTCGCGCCCCGCGCTGTCCGTGATGATCAGCGGCGACCTGCTGCGGGCGATCAGGTCCGCCAGCTCGGCAATGTCCTGATCCGCCGGGCGGTTCCGTGGAGCAGACGGGACGGTCCTGAGCTTTTCCGGCGGCGTCCAGGAATGCACCATGGTTTCGATGGGAATATTCATGAAGGACGGCCCCTGGGGAACCCGCTGGGCCACTTCGCCGGCGCGCACCACCTGCTCGTACACGGTGTGGGGGCTGGTGGCCCGGCCGCTCCACTTGGTGAAGGCGTCGGCGAAACGGTCCGGCCCGCCCACCACGCTGAGGTTGCGGTACCACTGCCCCTGGGGGTCGATCTCCGGGTCCTCGCCGTAGCTGGTGGCTTCGCCGGAACACACCAGCATGGGCACCTCGCCGATCATAGCGCCGTGCACCCCCATGCTGCCCTGGAGCAAACCGACGCCGGCGTGCAGCAGGACCGCCTGCATCCGGCCGGTGACCCGGGTATATCCGCTGGCCATGTTCACCGCCAGGGTCTCGTGCCAGCAGTTGATGTACTGCGGACCCGGCGTCTCGTTGACCTTCTGGCGGGCCAGCGCCTCCCATACCGGCGCCCATTCGGAACCGGGAGAGGAGATTATGTAATCAATTCCAAGATTGCGAAATGCTTCGAGGATGCCTTCGCCGCAATCCTGAGTGGTCGTGCTGGTCATACGTCAGTCCTCCTGTGCCGGGCTCGCCGCCGGGCGGAGTGCGGGTTCGGGCCGAGTGCTGGCCGGTACTGCCTGATCCTCACGGTGGGTGGGCAACGCCGACAAAAAGAGCGCCACCGACAATGCTCCGATCATGGTAAAGAAAGCGTATCTCATTCCCACTGTGAACGCGGTTCCCACTCCAGATGCTGCGCCGTGGCGCACCGCGTCCAGGCTGGGCTCGTAGCCCATGGAGCCCATGGTGGCGGTTACGATGGCGGTGGCAACGGCGACGCTGACCACGTTGCCGGCGTTGCGGATCAGGTTGACCAGCGCCGAAACCACGCCGTGGCTTTCCCGTTCCACCGCGCTCAAAATGGAGCTTGAATTAGGGGAGTAGAAGGTGCCCATGCCGCTGCTGGTCAGCATCAGGCCGGGGATAACCTGGAATAGCGAAGATTCGGCAGTCGCCTGGGAGAGAATGGTAATGCCGGTCGTCGACAGGATCAGCCCGGTTACGGTGAATTTGCGCCAGCCATAACGATCCGAAAGTCGGCCGCTGATCGGACCCAGCATCGCCATGCAAAGGGCTCCCGGAACTACGCAAAGACCGGCGACCGACGGGCTGTAGCCGAGAACGTTCTGCAGGTAGAACGGCGTCATGAACAGGATCGCCGAGCTGCCGATGAACATGAGGTAGTTGGCAGTGACCCCCAGGAAAAAGTTGCGCCGTCGGAACAGCCGCAGGTTCAGCATGGGACTGGCGATGCGCAACTCCCACCAGATGAAACCGGCGAGGAGAACCACGAAGGCGACTGCGGCGCCTAAGATCGGTGGGGAAGTCCAGCCGGTGCGGTGGGCATTGGTGATGCCCAGCAGCAACGCCAGCAGGGCGCTGGAGGACAAAAATGCTCCCAGCCAGTCGAACCCGCCCCGCACCGACGCCCGGGCCTGGCGCGTTGGATCCGCGCTGGTCAGCACCACAACGCACATGGCGATGCTGACGGCCACCATGGGGACCGTGGCAAAGAAAACGGACCGCCATCCGAAAGCGTCGACCAGGAAGCCGCCCATGGCCGGGCCGGCGACAGCCCCGGTGCCGACCATCGTCATAATCAGGCCGATGGCTTTCCCGCGCTCGTTGGGCGGGAAAGCGCCTATCATGATGGCCATGCCGGTGCCCTGGGTCATGGCCGCGCCGGTGCCCTGCACGATTCGCGAGATTATCAATATGCCCAGGTCGGAGGACGTTCCGGCCGCGACGGAGCCAGCGATTGTCACCGCGGAGCCGATGATGTACACGCGCTTGGAGGTGATGATATCCGCCAGACGGCCCATGGGCAGCAGCAGGGCGATGATCGTCATGGCATATCCGATCACCAGCCACTGGACGCTGGGGATATCGGTTTGGAAATAGGTCGCTATGGTCGGCAGGGCAACTCCTACGCTGCCGTGGTCGACCACGGAGGCGAAGATGCCTACCGCCAGGGTCGCGAAAGCGTACCACTTGTAGTGGCGACCTCGCGCCAGTGAAGCTATCACGACTGCGTTACCGGGACTGTAGAAGCCAAGCGCTACTCGCCGGCGAAGAACCGCCGAGGGTTCTCCACGGTGATCTGGTGAATGTCCGCGTCCGACGCTCCCATTTCCCTCAAGCGGGGCAGCACGTAGCGGGGAATGAAGTTGTAGCCGTCGGGATTGGCCTTCCGCCGTTGCTCCTGCACGTCTGTGCCGTAGCGCGCCTTGGGAACGGAGTAGTCGTGGGAGAGGAATATCCGATGCGTGAAACCGGCGTCCATCAACGCCTTGGCGACCTCCGTGCGCTGTTCCCAGTCGGGAGTCCCGGGTCGTGTGCCGCCGGGATACCGGTCCAGGCCCAGCCATACGCCCTTGTTCAGCAGCCCCAACAGGTACTCCAAGTCGGTGTCGTCGTTGCTGTGGCCGATATACACCCGGTCGAGATCAACTCCCTCTTCCTCGAGGATGCGCACCTGGGCGTCACCGATGCGTTCCGGCGACCAGGTATGGGTCGAGATGGGCACGCCGGTGGACTTCTGGGCGCGCGCCGCGGCTCGCAGCACGTTTTCCTGGGGGGCCGTGACCCCGCCCTCGTCGCTGGCCACCTTGATGATGCCGGCCTTGATCCCCGTACCCTCGATGCCCTCCTCGATTTCGCGAACGTAGAGCTCGGCGATGACGTCGGGAGAGATTTCGCCGAAGGGCCGGGGCACGGCCAGATGGTTGCCGGTGGCGACGACCACTTGCATGTCGCTCCCCAGCGCGACCTCGCGGATCAACTGCACGTCCCGACCCAGATCGAAGGTGCTGACGTCGATGATGGTCCGCACACCGTCCTCCCGAACGGAGCGCATGGCGGCGATGGACTGCTCGCGGATGCCGTCACGGTCGATGATCTCCGGGTAGGTGTGGCGCAATCCGGCGGCGTTGGTTCCCACGTGCTCGTGGCTCAGGGTGAACCCGAAGTCGTCGGTATCGATAGGCCCCATCACGCTGTTCACAGTCGCCATTGCCTTCCCTCCTGGCCGCGAATGAATGCGGGTATTTTATTAACCATTGGTGCTAGTTTGAGTGAATTTTGAAAATGTCACGAAGTCCCGTTATGCTGTGGGTTGACACACTCTCAGCAAGGGGGACC
>DAOUHZ010000170.1:0-16590 GCA_034428455.1 Dehalococcoidia bacterium | reverse complement strand
ATCGTCATACAGAACCACGGTAAGCCACGGAGCGTCTTGCCGCAGAGGGGATCGCTCCGTGCCAACCTGGAACTCAGGTCAGGGTAACGCTCGTGGTGCGCGGGCAGGGTACCGTGAAAGGGCATTTTCCTCCTTGGTCAGGAATTCCAGCAATGCCGGACCGCCACTGGACATTGCCTCCCTGGCCCGTCCTATGGCCGGAACTATATCTTGCGGGTCTTCGACTCTTTCGCCGTAACCGCCCAGGGTTTTAGCTAAACTAAAGCCAAGGTGGGATCTACATTTAATTGGCGATGATAATCAGCAGGGTTGCGCCTGTGAATCCCTCTCATCCGTACTTGGAGAATGACCCGGCTCTGTCGTGTGACCCCCGCCATCTGCGCATTTCATCTTGGCTTTAGTTTAGACTTCGTGCTCGAGGTCGGCGACCAGCAAATCCCCGTACAGGTTCAATACCGGCGAGGCATCGATCCCGTGCGCGACACGCGGGGCATCAGGGCGTTCGTCAAAGAACCGGCCAAACGTGCTCCGTTCGGACTGCTCATCACGCGGGCGGACGGGCCGCCCATCGACGACTCGCGCATCGTCGCCATGCCGCTGTCTACGTTCATGCTGCTGACTTAGGCAATGACCCAAGGCGCGTAGCTGCCGTCTACGACCGACGACACCCAATGCTTGACCGCCGTTGAGCATCGTAAGGCCGGAGTCCACGCACAAAGTGAGGGCCACTTAGGTACGTGCCATGCTCAACGCTGGCTTCAGCCGGAAAACAGTCGGAGCCGCGACGTCGTTGCTGGGCGTGCCACCCGGTAGATAGCATCCACATAAGTGGGTGAGAGGACACACTTTCGAATACGAGCTCGACCTGGAGATTCCGGTCAACCCGCACCACAGAGCACAGCCCATCCAGATAGCCCAACCTCGATAGCGCGGAGCATCGCCCGAGCCCATACCCTCGGCCGCAAATTCCGGCAAGATAGCCAAAGCCAAGAGCCGAAGCGCGCCCGCATGATTGCGAGCTGTTCAACAAGCCCCTCAACGCTGTCGAGTTCACCACGACGTAGCAGGCACCCCGACCTGTGCACTACATTCGCAGTGGTGAAAGTATCGCTTAGGACACACTGACCCTTAGATGATGATGCTGGCACCATTGCGTGCCCGGGCAACAGGGCCCGCTGGAACCGAAGAACTGCCCCAGGAGCCAAAGGACTCATTGGAACTTGCTGCGAACAGATCAGGCTTCCGGTGGTGGACTTAGCGTCATCATACAGAAGACAAGCCACGCAAATTTTGATGGGGACCGGACCTCATCACGGGCGACCTGAGTAGCGGACGCTTTACTGAATCTGCCCGCAGATCCACGATACAATAACCAGTGCCAGCATTCGGAACCCACAGAACCAAGATTGCTCTTGCCAAGGAGCGAATAGCAATGACTACCGTAAGCCGTCCCAACCGGGACGCACTTGACGAAGCCTTGAATGTCTTTCGGGACGCCATGCGTCCGTTCATCGTGCGGCATTTGCGGCGCGTACCCGGCGCTACTGTCGAGGAAGCAATCAAACGCTCGCTTCCTGATAGGAAGGTCACGCACTTCGAGCAGAACCTGAGTAGCAAAGGCGGAGACATCGCCGCCAGCATCGACGTGAACGACTTCCCGCACCTGGTACAGCGTAACTGGCGCGACACATTCGCTGCTCCCTTGGGCAACGCCAGCACTATCACACATACGCTATGGTTGATTGCCGACGGCCGTAACCAGACGGCGCATCCCGGCACGTCCGACTTGGAAGCTGAATACGTCCGCACGCAGCTGTTTCACATCGCCGACTCGTTGGATCAGATCAACGCCGGTGAAGAGGCCAAAGCGGTAACGGAAATCAGGAACAACCTGACCGCCACAGTCTCCGGCGCGGTTCAAACGCCTCCAGTCACGCAGATGCCCGAGAGCCCACGGGAACCCATCGCTGCATCTACGCGTGCTAACGGTGGCCTCAAACCCTGGCGCGAAGTTATCCCGCCCACCAGGGATGTGGCTGAGGGCGCGTTCCAGCAGGCCGAGTTCATGGCCGATCTACAGCAGGTCTTTGACGGCCGCGCCGAAGCCACCATCTACGGTCACCCGTTCAACTTCTTTAGTCAGACTTACATTACCCCCGGCCTCCGTATCCTGATGCTCAATACCCTGCGCCGCTTGGCCGGCCAAGGCGGCGACCCAGTGATCCAGACTAAAACCGGATTCGGAGGCGGCAAGACCCACAGCCTGATTGCCCTGCTCCACTTGGTGCAGAGCTACGACGCGCTGCTGAACCCACCGTCCAATAGCGAGCACGAGCGAACTGCGCTGAACATCAAGGAGATTGCCGAGGCAGCCGGCGTACTACCTGGACACGGGGCGGTCGCCGCCGTCGCCGTGCTGGACGGCACTTATCTGGCCGCCAGCGACGCCGCCGTCACTGAAAGCGGAGACCCGTTAAACACGCTGTGGGCTGTGATGGCGTACCAACTGGGCGGACAAGCCGCCTATGACATCATCGGCAACGCTGCCAAGCAAGGAACCGCACCCGGCGGGGCGCAACTGGACCAATTGCTGGAACACGTTGGTCCGTGCCTGATCCTGATGGACGAACTGGTCGCCTACGCCCGCAACGCCACTGCCGAACAGCGCGACCGCATCTACACCTTCATGCAGGCCCTTACCCAATCGGCGCGTCGTAGTCGTACGACAGCCCTGGTGGTGACGCTGCCAGAGAGCAGCTTGGAAACCGGCGGACCTACGGGTGACGAGGCACTCGCCCGACTGGAGAACATTCTGGGCCGCGCCGAAGCGGTTTGGGAACCTCTGGCCGTCAACGAAGCCTTTGAGGTGGTGCGCCGGCGCCTGTTCGGCCAGATCTCTGACACCGCCGAGCGCGACCGCACCTGCGAGGCTTTCGTCAGTATGTACGGCAACAGCCGCCGTGAGTACCCGACCCGTGCCGGCGAACAACGCTACCTAGAGCGGATGAAAGGCTGCTATCCCATCCACCCGGAGGTTTTCGACCGCCTCTACTCCGACTGGTCTTCCATCCAACGATTTCAGAAAACCCGTGGCGTGCTGCGGATGATGTCCACCTGCGTTAGCCGTCTCTACCGAGATCAAAGCACGTCGCCACTCATCATGCCGGGCGACCTACCTTTGGGTGACCCACAGCTCGCCAGTGAGTTCGACCAACTGCTGCCAGGTCACTGGGCACCGGTACTTAGCGAGATTGACAGCGACAACGGGCGAACCGACCAGATTGACGGCACGTCGCAGCGGTTCCAAGAAGTCGGCGGCGCAGCCCGCCGGATCGCCAGAGCCATCTTCTTGGGAAGCTCCACCAGCGGAGCGACCCGAGGTATTGACCGCCGCAGTATCCATTTGGCGGCAGTCAGGCCAAGTGAGGGCGTGCCCCGTTACAACGAAGCGCTGGAGCGCATGGTCGGCGACCTGTACTACCTGTACCATGCCGACGACCGTTACTACTTCCACGCTGAGGAGAACCTGAACAAGGTCGCCTCCGACCGCAAGGACGCTTTGGATCCTGCGTTGGTCGACGAGAAGATAATCGCTGAACTCAAGAGCGCAGTGGGCCGCCGTACCGACGTGATCATGTGCCCGCCGGATTCGGCGTCCGTACCGGACACCGACGTAGTTAGGCTGGTCGTTCTCTCGCCAGCCCAATCGCTGAGCAATCGAGCCAGCGAACCGGACGACGCCAAACCCGCTGCGTTGGAACTGCTCTTGCAGCGCGGCGACGCCCCGCGCGTCAATCGCAACTCACTGCTTTTTCTGTCTACTCGCAAGGACGAAATCCGCGTACTCCGCGATGCAACCCGCACCTGGATGGCATGGCAGTCCATCAACAGCGGCAACGAAGACAGCGGCTTTCAGGCCATAACCCACCTTACGGGGGAACGACGCCGACAAGTCAACGTCAGTCTGCGCGCCGCCGACACCGCCCGTCGCAACGCTCTGGTACGCGCTTACCGCTGGGCGATGGCCCCATACCAACCGGACCCACAGCAGTCAGACGCCTACACGATGAACTCCTGGCAGACCATCGTTGCCGCCCAGGACAATACCGGCGACATCATAAACAGTGCCCTGGACACATTCCGCAAGGAGGAGGCCCTGCTGGACGACGTTACCCCCGGCGCGCTGGAAGGGATGTTGCAGCGTTACTTCTGGGACAACCATCACGACCACGTCTCGGTCAAAGATCTGTGGGACACGCTGATGCGCAGCGTATATCTGTTCCGGCTGCCTAGCCGGACGGTACTGGAGAAGAGCGTCATCGCCGGCGTGGCCGAGGGCAAGTTCGGCTACGCCGACCGACACGACGGCAGCGAGTACCAAGGTGCCCTGCGCTTCCGGGAACCGATGGCTGACACCACCTTGCCGCTAGCCGGCTTGCTGCTCAACCCGGTGATGGCGGAACTGGAGCAGGAAAAGCGGAGACAAGACGACGCAGATCAGGACAACACTGAACCTGACATCACTACTGACGATGGCTCCACCGTCAAGCCGAAATCTGACGACCCGAATGATGGCGTCGCACGGCCGGCTACTTACACTACCCGGCCCCGACACGTGGTAGCCCACAAAACCATCGAATCTGATGTTGCCATGTACGACTTCAATCAACTCCGCGATGAAATCATCCGCAACCTGCGCAACGATGGCGGTGACGTCACGGTGGAGGTCATCATCCGAGCGGACAAGCACGACGGATTTTCTGAGGGCGCCACCCGCGCCGTCCGAGAGAACAGCGCTCAGCTGGAACTGAACTTTACCGAATCTGATTACGCTTCGGAGTCGTAACGCGGTTGTGGCTCCAGTCGGGATGCGGTAAGTGCACGTTGCCCGGACGACGTCGGCAAAAAAGAAACGCCCCCGATAAGGGGACGTCGGGCCAGCGGCACTACCCGCTGGGGGGGTAGTAAAATCCTACTAAGGACACGCATGGTATGTCAACCCCTACTGCCAGCATCAACGTCGCCGTCCCAGACGACCCACCGGCCCAGCGCGTAGCAGTGTACGTCGACGGCTTGAACCTTTACTACGGCCTCAAGTCCCGCGGCTGGCGTCGTTACTACTGGCTGGACCTGTGCCGTCTGGCCGAAAACCTGCTGCGCAGTGATCAGCGCTTGGAGATAGTTAGGTACTTTACCGCTCGGGTTGAGTCCCGGGCCGATGACCCGCAGCGGTACGCCCGACAAGACACCTACCTGAAGGCGTTGGAGACCCTGCCCCACCTTACTATCCAGTACGGTCATCACCTGCCCAAGAACGTAACTTGCCAACGCTGCGGAGCGACCTGGACAACCTTTGAAGAGAAGATGACCGACGTCAACATCGCCGTAGCCCTGCTGCGCGACGCCCAAGCCGACGTCTTTGACACCGCCATCGTAATTTCCGCCGACAGCGACTTGACCGGCCCGCTGGAAACAGTGCTGCAGAGCAATCCCAGAAAGAGGGTGGTAGTTGCTTTCCCGCCCAACCGTGCGTCCAAACGATTGCGCAGCGTGGCCACCGCGGCCTTCACTCTGGGCCGTAAGCTCATCAGCGACAGCCAGTTTCCCGCGCAAGTCATCGACGCCGACGGATACGCCTTGCGCAAACCAGCGCGGTGGAATTGAGACAACCTAACCACGCAACGGAGTAACACCGAAGCATGACCACTCAGCCCGCCTATCGCCGCAAGCTCATTGAAGTTGACCTGCCGTTGGACGTCATCAACGCCGAGTCGGCGCGTGAGAAGTCCATCCGCCACGGACATCCCAGCACCTTACACCTGTGGTGGGCGCGCCGGCCGCTGGCTGCCTGTCGTGCAGTCATTTTCGCTAGCCTGGTGGACGACCCGGAAGATTGCCCCGAGTTCATCACTGAGGATGGCCAGAGGGCCGAGCGGCAACGCCTACACGATCTAATCAAGCGGCTTGTCAGATGGGAAAGCAGCAGCGACGCAAACCTCTTGGCTGAGGCTCGCTACGAAATCGCGCGCTCAGTAGCACGTTCCAACGGCGACACTGCGCCCACAGATCCGGACGATGCGTTGGACTACCTCAACCGTCAGGCCAAGCCTATCTACGACCCGTTCTGCGGCGGCGGCTCCATACCTCTGGAGGCTCAGCGCCTGGGTCTACGCGCCGTCGGCTCTGACCTCAACCCGGTGGCCGTGCTGATTACCAAAGCCCTGATTGAGCTGCCGCCCAAGTTCGCCAACCAGCCACCCGTGAACCCTGACGCCGACCCCATGGGCCTAACCGCAGGCAAAGGCAAAAGAGCCAAACACGTTAGTTGGCGTGGCACGACGGGCCTAGCCGACGATGTTCGCTACTATGGGCGCAAGATGCGGGAAATGGCCTGGGAACGCATCGGCCACCTTTACCCAAAGGCACAACTGCCGGACGGCGGCGAGGCTACCGTGATTGCCTGGCTGTGGGCACGCACTGTGCTTTGTCCCAATCCCGCCTGCGGCGTGACTATGCCATTGATGCGTACTTTCCAACTGTCGACCAAAAAGGGCAATCAACACTGGACGAAACCCACCACCAGCAACCTGAACAAAACGATTTCTTTTACGGTCCAAGGCCACAGCGACGATGTGCCTCACACCGGGACGGTAGGAGAAAGAGGCGCAACATGCGTGTCGTGCAACAGCCCGGTACCACTGACTGAGGTACGGCGCCAAGCACGAGAAGGCAATTTAGGCACGCAGATGACCGCAATCGTGGCTGAAGGCCACCGCAAGAGGCTTTTCTTATCGCCCAACGATAAGCATATCCAGACGCCTTCGGGCACTGAACCTGTCTGGAAGCCAAGCGGCAATTTGCCAGAGGCCGCATTGGGATTCTCTGTTCAGGGATACGGGTTCACAGAGTGGAGCCAACTTTTCAGTGAGCGGCAGCTAACCGCCCTATCGACGTTCAGTGCTCTGCTGACGGATATAGTCGCGATGGCATTGGACGACGGCGCTGACAACGAGTACGCTGACGCGATCCGTACCTACATCGCATTGGCAATCGGCCGGCTTGTGAACGCAGGTTCTACTTTTGCAAGATGGCAAGGGTCCGGCGACTTTGTCGCCGGACCCTTCGACATGGCCACACTTTCAATGCTATGGGACTTCGCTGAATCGAACCCCTTCTGCACCGCAACCCAGAACTGGATGGCTCAGGTAGAGTGGGTATCCAAAGTATTGGATCGACTTCCCGCCGACGTGAACAGCGGTGTATCACATCAGGCGGACGCTTCCACTACTGTCCACGCCGAAAACGGACCAGTGATCGTTACCGACCCGCCTTACTACGCCAACGCGGGCTACGCCGACTTGTCCGACTTCTTCTATGTCTGGCTCCGGCCATTGCTCCGTGACACCTACCCAGATCTGTTCGCCGGAATCAGGACACCAAAGGACGAGGAGATGATCGCGGCCCCAAAGTTTGAGGACGCAGACCGGCGTTTCGAGATGCTTATGAGCAAAACGCTACATCTGATCAGACAGCGGTGCAGCCCAGAATTTCCATCGTCCATTTTCTACGCCTACAAGCAACAAGAACAACAACGAGATGGTACAGCATCAACCGGCTGGGAAACCATGCTGACTGGGCTGGTCGAAGCTGGCTTCCAAGTTGTCGGCACTTGGCCCATGCGAACGGAACGCTCCGGACGGACTCGTCAACTTTCATCGAACGCTCTCGCCTCTTCGGTTATCCTGGTCTGCCGACCAAGGCAGGACAACCAGGCGGCAAGCCGTCAGCAGTTTCTCAGCGAACTGGCGCAGGAACTGCCGCCAGCTCTGGACGCACTAACACGCGAAAACCACATCGCTCCGGTGGACCTTGCTCAAGCCGCCATCGGGCCTGGGATGAAAGTGTATTCCAAGTACGGCAGGGTTGAAACCTTCTCCGGCGAGCCGGTCACCGTCCGCGACGCTCTCATCGCCATCAACCAGGCCATCGCCGACTACGACCGGCAGGAAGCCGGTGCACTGGACGCTGAAACACGTTTCTGCGTGGACTGGATGGATGAACACGGACACGGCAGCGGCAGCTACGGCGTCGCCGAAACCCTGGCCGTGGCCAAGAACGTGGTTATTGACGACCTGCGGGACACCCACCGCCTGCTCACCGCCGAGCGTGGCGAGGTGAGGCTATTGCCCCTAGACGAATATGAGCCGGAACGGGCAGCGCCCCGTGAACACGGGCAACCGTTGCCTCTGACGGCGTGGGAAGGTTGCTTCCGCATTGCCTACCATTTGAGCCGGGAAGATGCCAGCGGTCAGGGCATCGCCGGCGCCGGACGAGTGGTACGGCAAATGGGCGGTGACGCCGACAGTGTGGAGCGGTTGGCACGCATCCTCTACAACTACTATGACCGCAAGGACGAGTCCGCCAACGCCGTCATTTTCAACAACTTGGTCACGTCGTGGCAAGACATCGTTCAGCGGGCTCAGGCACCAGAGCAGACCGAAATAGAACTGCCCGCCGCCACACCGGAAGCCTCCCCACAGCTTCTGTTGTAACCGTTATGACGCCGTTCACCTTGAAATACCGCTTGGAGCAGGAACACCAGCCGTACCTCTCGGAAACAGTGCGCCAACTGCCGCGAAACCGCATCGGCGTCTATGCACTGTGGCTGCCCTCGGGCGGGCCGGAAGAGTACGAGTGCCTCTACGTGGGCAAGTCGGAGACCTGTATCCGCAAGCGCCTGCTGGACCACGTGCGCGATGACGAACCCAACCCACTGCTGCACCGCGAGCTGCGTCTGTTCAGCGGTACAGTAGAGTTCTCCGTCGCCTACACCAGCAGCGAAGACGAAACCGACGCCTTGGAAACAGCGACAATCCGGGACTGGCAGCCGCTGGCGAACCGAAATAAGCTGTAGCACAATCGCCAAGCCAACCAAGTACCTCCTGGCCCAGTAACTACGACAAGCCAGGAAACCCACATGGCACTCGAAAGCAAGGATTTCTGTCAGAGGCGGTTCAGCGAGGGCCTCATCGCTGTACGCGTCTCTTCTTCATGGCCGCTTGGTTCTGACTCACCACGCCAGGCACGTCCAATCGGTACTGGGCCATCCTTTCGCTCACGCCGTGCTTTCTGGCGATGTCACTGGCACCCATCCCCCCTGCGCACCTCTGCCAAAAGCAATGCCCTGGGCAGGAGGAGACATCCAGACAACCAAGCGGCCCCTTCTTCCTGCACAGGGTCACAGGAAAGGAAGGTGAGATCACCCAGCCTATGAACCGCGCTCAGTTCATGGCCAAGGAGGGTATGTGCCAGTTCGTGCGCGACATCGCTTTTCCGTCGCATCTTGGGTGAAACAGGATTGTGTACAACGACCACGCGATCAGGCGCAGGCCGGAGCGTACAGGCCGAGAACGAACCAGGCTGAAGATTTTCGAGGTCTTCGAACCGCTCGCGCGGGAGCAACTCGTCCCCGGCTCTTACCTCAATACCGATAGTTTATCCAAAAGAATTATCGAGATCGCCGCACCATTGCCCATCAAGAAGGGAGAACGGCCCAAGCACACGAAGAGCAAATCGGGTCGCCGTAACAACGCCAAGCAACCCCAACATGGCGACAACGCTGCGACTCACTCCACACCCTACCCGGAGTCGACCCCGCTCCCTACTGCCGCAGACTGTACCTCCAAAATCGCCTCGGTTCCACCCAAGTCGACCAACGCCGGCGGCGGTCGAACGAAAACTCGCATGACCTACAAGATGATTATCTAAACCAACCAACACCAAGCAAGCAGTACACGCACGGGTTTAAGTGCTACTCTAGACTCACGTCGAATGCGACGGGTCCACGCAAGTTGAACGCAATCGAGAACCACACACGCGAGCCCCTCGCAAGACGCAGCCACACATCCCGATCACATCCAGCCCGGTGAAGGTAAATCCGGTCGGCTTCACCGTCGCGAGTGATAAACGAGAAGTCTAACTCCAACCTGTTGACGGTCCCGCTAAACCGAGTGACACCGGCATCGCCTACGATCTCTCCTCGCAAGTTCCGTTTGCCTGCAAGGTCGATAGGCAAATCTCTTAATAGGTCAAACCTATCCTGAGCCTCTTCTATATCCCCCTTGACATATAAGTGGCGGGCATACCAGAACTGAGCTTCGATATTTGAATCTCCTTCCGTAAATCCATTCCGCAAATGGTACTCAATCTCGTCGCTGTTTCCCCTAGCGTTATCCATCAATAACTTTGCATAGTTGAAATGGATCTGCTTGTCAGTCACGCCAGCGGCCAAACACTCCCTGTAGGTGGCGACCGCATCGTCCATACCACCTCGTGTCACCTGCAATTTTGCCAGTCGAACCGCGATAAAAGAGTTAGTGGCATTCCTAGCGAAAGCATTTTTTAGGGCTACTTCTGCCCGAGCATCATCGGCAAGGGACCGAGCCAACTGAGACTCCGCATATAAAAGATACGAATCTCCTGGAAACCCTTGAAGCCCTTGTTGGATTACCTGCTCGGCTTCCTTGAGCACCTCCGCAAACTCCACGTCGCTCCACAATTCCGGCGGTGCCGCCATAACCTTAGACAATTTGGCCAATTTCACTTTAAACAATGTATGAAATCCATGCGAACTCATAGCCTTAGGCCCCGCGAGGGGCCTAACCAATGTCTCTGCATCTTGAAGATAAGCTGCCGACTGCAGATCGGACTTCGCAGACTCGGCACGGCGGAGTTGAAGCTCTGCCAAGGAATGAGTGAAAGCACGATTTCCAGGAGAAAGCTTCCTTGCTCTCGCCAAGTGATCGGCCGCCTTAGACAGGTCTCCGTTCCGACGACTCATTTCGTAGATGGCGACCTGTTGTAGTAGATATGGATCTTCACCTACCTGTTGAAAGGCTGCCGAATAGATCATGTCCACCATGCGATGATCTGGAAATTGATCTGCCAGAACTTTACCTCGGGTAAGGTGCCGGAATGCCTTGCGATCGGCGTCATAATCGATGTTCATGGCGTTGATCATTTCGAGGGTCAGGTCCAGACGCCTACGAGGATGCGCCGCAATCCGTTCAACAACTAATTCAGCAATGTGGGGATGCCGCGTGAGGTAGACGTAGTCTCGTGATCGCCAGTCGTATCGTGCGGTCACCACAGTCTCCAGCGGGGAGAAAAAGCGTTCTTCGAACTCCGTGAAATTCACATTGTAAAGCCGGCTAACGATGCCAGCCCGGACAGGTACATCAAACTGATTCAAGAAACTGACACCGAGATACATCAACCTAGCCAAGTCTGGCTGGATCTCTGCATATTCATCAGCGATGATGTCTTCAAAAGGCTTCCCGAGAGTTGCCTCATGCAAAGCAACCAACAGTTGTCTACCGGCCCGCTCCGTAAATGCGCTCTTACGTTCGTCCTGATCCATAGTCTCAAGGCGGAAGAGCGCCTTATTTTTTTCCAGTAGACCAAGCAATTTGTCGATCTCACTCGACGAGAGATAACCCACAAAGAATTCGTTGGTCAAATATGGCTCGAGCTCCATGCAGGACATATTCCATTCGTTGATCCGTTCAGCACCGACCACGGTGAGCGTAACTCGGTGCCTGCGACACCGCTCGATCAAGTCCAAGAGCTGAGGCACGCGGTCGCCGACATCGTCAACGAACAGGTAAATACGTTCATTGATCACTCTCGATAATTCGTGGAGCGGCTCGAACTGCAAGTCTGCATTGGGTTCGACATACAGGCAAAGGCGATCAAACTCCAAGGCCGCCTCCCACGCGGTCCGCTGCAGTACCACTGATTTCCCCGAGCCAGCATGGCCCTTCAACATGAAAAACCTGCAATGTCTATCCCCTTCATCCGTCAATATTGCGTTCGTATGCACGACATCTTGCATATCCCGGCGAACGTCAAGCGAACTCTCCACAGCTGACCAACGAGGATTGCTACCTCGGTAAAACAGCAGCGGGGAAACAGGTTCGACCGCCATACCACGCCGGACGTACTCCACGTCATTATTTAGGAACGCCAAGCACGATGCGGTGAGCTGTAGGTCACGAGTGATAAATCGATCGGATATCGGCAAATCTTCGATAACCGGAACCGGCACCACCGCGCGATACATGGAGGTAATTTGCTTGTCCAATGACGTAAGGAATTGCTCGAAGGTGCCGTCCAATAATTCGACTCGTTTGGTTTGCCAGAATTTGCGCTCAGTATCAGTGACGTTCGGCGAGACCGCATAGAACAACGGGCGCTGGTCAGGACTGCCTAACTCAAGCAACAGCTGGCGAATGTCAGGGTCACGAAGGCTGTGACCCACGAACACTAAAGGTAGTTCGTAAGCCTTACTTATCAGGTGATGAAACACCCGATCTCGGCCCTTACGGTGCGTCACATATTGATCGGCACTGAGGATCAGAGGTACCTCCGTGTCAGCGGTGGACGTAATGCACCCATGCAATTTGAGGAACATCAGACCACGGGTATCCCTGAGCTTCTCCTCGACGCGGTCCCCGTTCTTGATGAACGGGATGGGGTCTTGCGCACGTTCCCTACACTGCTGATAGGCACGCTCAACCACCAAGTCAAAATTGGTGGTCGCTAGCGCCGCCCACTTGAACGATGGAAGCAACCTGTGAAATTCCGCAGGTTGCAGGGGTTCAAATATGGTTCTTATATAGTCTTGAACCGTTCTCAGATCTGCCTCCGAAGTTGCTAATTCGGAAACCATTGACAGTGGTTCGTCCGCAAACTGCCCTCCCAAAAACCTCTCTGAAAGAAGACGGGCCAATTCAGGTCCCGCCGGGCTTCCAGTGCCGTCGGGCCGTGTCGCTCCGATCGAGGCACCGGCTCCAAGAACCAACACCACGTTGCCGGTTTCTACGCCGCGCAAAAGGTTAGCTGGCAATTCCATAACATTACCTTTGGTCACAAAGCAGCAGAACGTGCAGAGCAGGGCGGTTGTAGCGTACCCAAGGGTGGTGCCACACCCGAGCGAAGCAATCTCATCATACCTCGGGTAGTCTACCAATCAGACGAGGAAACCACACGCAGATAATCAAATTATACAGGGCAATCGCGTCCCGCGGTGATCGGAATAACCAATGCAAACGACCATTCTGGACGTTGATACGGACCGCCGGGGGTGGTCTTCTGATACCGGAATTCATTCCCATTGGGTCCCACGGCGGCGAACGCAAGCATTACCAACGTACGTTTTAGCCGTCGAGAGTGGCTGCACCACGAGGTTTGGATCCAGTATAACCTCGAGCCCAATTTAGACGCGATTGCCCTGCGTACAGCACCTACGGGCGGACGGCGTCCAACGCCACCCGATACACTGAAGACGACCAACATCCTACCACGACCTACCGTGAACCTCTCCTCGACGACTGTCGACCCGACGAAGCGGAGGAAATTACCTCGCCGCGCCTCGTTTACCGCTTGGTTACAAACAATCCGCTTACCGACGACGATTTCAGATCTCAGCGTGTTGAGAGGCCCAACCGGATCTTCCGCGACGTAACCGAATGCCAAGCCCGCGGCCTGTCGGTTTTCGCCGCCCGTAACGTTGCCGAACGGCTCTCCGCCAGCGGGAGACTGCACGGTCTGTCGGTCTGCCGGGTCACGCTGGCTCCAGGAGCAGGGCGCATCCAGCCAACGGGCCGGCGGTCCCATCATACCTGGTGGCCGCTGGCCGATTACGACATCCTGGCAAACTGCCAAGTGGTGGCACCATGAAAACTGTCAAAATCACCGAAATTCTCGACTACTACGACGGCATCCTTGTTTTCGTCGCCCAGGACCCCATCGGCGGGCAATACGTCGCCTCGCTCACCGAAAGAACCAGTCAAAATGACCGCTACCTAGTCGTCGGCACCAGACTCGAACGGCTCACCGACCTACGGAACGGAATGGTCGACCTGCGTACGCTGTTGCTGGAAATGCCGGAAGGCCAGTGGTACATCACCAACCCTGAAGGCACCCTTGATGATCCGATGGAACTGGAACCCCAGTCGACGCCGCTGGGCGAATCCGACTACCTTCCGGGCGAGGACTACTTTCTGGGCGAGGAACCACGCGACGAAGCAGAACTGCAACGTATGCTGGAACGTGGTAATGCCGTCGCGCTCACCGGACAAGTCGAACTTGCCAACCGACGCAAAGGTGAATGGGTCCTGCTCACCGACAGCGGCATGAAAACCGGCAAGACCGCCCCAGGTGGTCCCAGCCTGGACGGCCTACAGGTCGGCAAGCGTTACCGCTTCCGCTGTACGGAAGTTACGGAGCCAGACCCGCTTTGGCGGCACCAGAAGGTCCTCTACCTGCAAAGAATAGAAACCGCCTGAACTGCTAAAGCCGCCTGCAAAATGGCCGCAAGCATCCCGGCCACCAGTGCTAGCAACAGCCAGAACCGAGAACGCAACCCATTGGTGGCTTGGGTACCTATGGTCAGCCAAGACGACCGAAATCAACATCGTCAAACCACCTCAACGATCTTCCCCAAATCTGGGCGGACCATCAATTCGCCGTCCGTAAATCTCACGACTTTCGGGTGTTTCCTCACCGTGAACCGCGGATTGTCCCGTTCCCATTCAGTGATCAACCAATCTACGAATCCGGGTGGGTTTTTCAATGGGAGACAGAGATTTGACATCTCCAATCCAGTTCTAGTGAATGCGACGTTCCCGATTTGCAATTGACTTAGTTGGTCCGTTCCGTCGCGACGGTTGAAGATCAATATGCCATCGCTATGAGCAATAAAGTTGCAATAGATGCTGGCTCCAAGAGTAATGCCCCCGAAAGTAGAGCCGGATATGTCGACCAAGCTGAGGGTTTCTAGTGCAGACAAGCCGGAACGAGTGATGCCAAATTTGGCGTAGATGTCGGCATCGATATCGAGTATGACCGGTATGCGGTCCACCTCGCCGTAAACAATTAGCTGAAAATGGCAAAATTGGCTGAACAATACGGCATCGGATTTTTCCATGTCACCTAGTACGTTGACCGTCTTCCGCGAGTACGAACCCGGGTTGTCGGCCTCTCCGGCGAGCAATGAAGCCCACAACCTGGCCATGTCGGGGTCGGAGCAGGTTTTGGCCTTGTCCCGCCAATTGGCAGCCCAGTCATCGCTGATTTGATCTGGCCTCGCGTTGTCCGTGAGTTGAGGCATAGTCAACCGTGCAATACGGGCGATGTTATCGAACCCAAACTTGCCACCGCACGAGATGATGGCATCCATTATCACGGGGTCGTCCGGGTGCGATTCCATGTAAGACGCCACCTGCTCGGTCAGAACAGCTTGCAGTTCTGACCGAGCGTCGGCGTCCGCTTGCCGGCGCGTAAAAGAGGGACCAAATATTTTGCTTGCCAGCGCCAAGGCTTTATCGCCCAAGCCCATCCCCTGCTGTATGGGATCCATGGTTGCTTCCTAATTGTTATCGCTTTGGTGGTGCATTTGCGTGGTAACTACAGTCATCCCTACGGCGGATTAGCCGTCCAGGGTTCTTCGAATTCGGACGACTTTGGATGCCACTTCATGTGCCTGGTTGTACAGGTAGTTGATGCGCTGGTTCAATTCGTCTTTTTTCAATTCCTGCCTTTTTGCGGGGTCAGACTCCTTTGCCAGAGATTCCAAGCGGCGTGTGATTTGTGCCGGATGGAAGCATCATCCAGCCCACCGCATCATATCAAAACCCCCCAGCCAGCGCCGCTGATTAACAGCCGGGCAACCCCGTGATTGAGTGGCCGACCGACAGTTCCCATGCTCCTCCGGTGCATCGTCCGACGGCGTCTTCGGTGGCCACCGTCGACGGGGCGACTGGTTCCGTTACCCGCCACAGATGCCTCGTATTTCCGCCACACGGTCGCCCGGAGGACCGCCGGCGGCACCGCAGGTGAAACAACCCGACCGGTTTCAGCGCGTTCCCCACCCAACCGTGCAGCCTAACTGGACGGCTCTCCTTTTGCCTGCCGCGGCGACTACGCGCTCCAACCAAGTCAGCCCCAACGAGGAACTATGGAAATTCGAGTCCTGCCACTCAACGTATCCGCCCAAATCGCCGCCGGCGAAGTCGCCGAACGCCCCGCGTCCATCGTCAAGGAACTGGTCGAAAACGCCGTCGACGCCAGCCCGCAGCGCATCGGCATCGTCGATGCAGTCCCCACCAGCCAATGCCGACGACGCCAGGGTCAGTCCACCACAGGCGGATCGCCCGCATTCGCCCGACCCGCCGCGTTTCCCATATCAACTGCTGGTCCACCAACTCCCTCAGTCCCAGATGGTGAGCCAGCGTCACCGGCAAAAGCAACCCAGCATCGACCACCAGGCGGTGATCATCGAAGGCGATTTGAATGCGATCGGGGTCGTTGCGTGGTGGCATCCGTTGGGTGCTCCCCGTTTCGGGTCGGTTTTCTGTTTCAAAAACCATTATCCCCGAAGCCGGGAGCACTTTCTTATCCCTTCAGTACGCCGACACACTCATCCCTTCGGTGGATCGGGGCTTAGAGGGTGTCTAAAAACCCCCTCTCCCCTGGCGGGAGAGGGTTGGGGTGAGGGGGAATTTCTTCACAATTTCATCTTTCGCATGA
>DAOUHZ010000169.1:0-4989 GCA_034428455.1 Dehalococcoidia bacterium | reverse complement strand
AAGTCGATGTCCCCGTCCCGCAAGGCTTGCATGGCCCGGCCCACCGGAAACACCATCTCCAACTCCACGTCCATCCCTTGTTCCTTGAAGAACCCCAACTCTACTGCGGCAACCGCAGGGAAGTAGGAGTTGGACACCAGATCGGGAACCGCAATCCGCATCAGAGTTATCTCCTGGCCGTTTGGGGAACCAGAGTGCGAAGGCGCGGCAAGTTTACCACTGGTCGTTCAATCGGTATGCTTCCGTAGGACTGGTGCAGCCGGCCGGTGGGAGGTAGGAAAATGGCCCGCACCTGGCCAACGGCGGGTCAACTCTGATTCTGAAACCGGTCGGCTCGCGGTCGATTTTCGCCGTAGTGTTGGATGAACCGGAGTAGCGAAATCGCCTCCCGAGGCATCTGATCACACTGCGCGCGCGTGCCGCCGGCGAACGATTGACAGGTCTGGGGACGGGACATAGCATATTTGTCGCGTCCGGTTGCGCTGTGCGCACGGGCCGGGAGGCGCCTGCCGTGAGAGAAGTGCTGACACCAATCAATTCGTCCCTGTGGGCGCTACGGCAAAGTCGGTCGTAGCGCCTTTTCTTTTGGCCTGTCCTTCCCAAGCCGCTACGCTCAGCGGAACCCCGCTGACGGCCGCTGTGTGCCCGCAAGGAGGAATTGCGATGAACCGAAAACGGGTTTGGATGACGGCAGTCATAATGGTGGCGTTATTTTCCCTGGCCGCCTGCGGCGGGAGCACATCGCCCGATGTGTCGCAACTCGAGGCCGACGTGGCCGCCCTGCGCGCGGAGGTCGCAACCCTGCGCGCGCCGGCGCCGTCGGCAACGGCGGTTCCTGCCACGCCTGCCGCAACCTCGGGGGTATCACAGGAGGACATCAACCGGCTTTCCGCCGGAATGGACGACCGGATGTCGGACATTGAGGCCCGCCTGGAAATGATGAACCGCGCTGAGCCGCCCGCAGACGCCGAGCCGGTCTTCACTCTCCAGATCCTTCACGCCGCCGACATGGACAGCGCGGTGGGCGCGCTGGAAAACGTGGAGAACTTCTCCGCCATCCTTGACGGCTTTCGCTCCCAGTACCCGGACAATACCATCGTCCTCAGCTCCGGCGATAACTACATCCCCGGCCCGCGCTATTTTGCCGCCGGCGATGACGCCGCAGCCGCGGTTCTGGGCGTCCCCGGGAGCGGGCGCGGCGACGTGGCATTCATGAACGCCATGGGGTTCCAGGCTTCGGCGGTGGGCAACCACGAACTCGACCACGGCGCCGGCGCTTTCGCATCCATCATTGGCGCTGAGACGGAAGACGGCGCGATGTACCCAGGCGCCCGCTTCCCCTACCTTTCGGCCAACCTGGATTTCGCGGCAGACGAAAACCTCAAACCGCTGGTGGTTGAGGACGGGCAGGAGGCGATGCTGGTGGGCGGCAGCGTGGCCGCCAGCGCAGTGGTAACCGTCGGTGGCGAGCGCATCGGTGTCGTGGGCGCGACCACTCCCCGGCTGGCGTCGATAACCGGCGCCGGCGGCATCGCGGTGGGCCCACAAGACCCCGACGATCTGGACGCGCTGGCCGCTATCATCCAGGGAGAAGCAGACGCGCTGGCTGATCAGGGCATCAACAAGATCATCATGCTGGGGCATATGCAGCGTCTTGACATCGAGCAGACCCTTGCTCCCCGCCTGGAGAACGTGGACGTCATCATCGGGGGCGGCTCCAATACGCTGTTGGCCGACGAGACTGACCGGCTGCGACCGGGAGACACAGCCGCCGAAACCTATCCGCTGGCCTACCAGAGTCCCAGCGGCGCGCCGGTCCTGCTGGTGAACACCGACGGCGACTACAAGTATCTGGGCCGGCTGGTGGTGGATTTTAACTCCGCCGGGCATATCATCCCGGCATCGGTTGACCCCTACCAGAGCGGCGCCTACGCCACCGACACGCAGGGCGGTCAGGCGTTCTCCGGCGCGCCCATCGCGGATGTGACCCGGGTCGCGGACGCGCTGCGCGGGGTGATTACCGCCCGGGACGGCAACATTCTGGGTTCTGCCGCCGTGTACCTCGACGGTCGCCGCGGCACCGTGCGCACCGAGGAGAGCAATCTCGGCAATCTCGTCGCCGACGCCAACCTGTGGATGGCCCAGCAGGTGGACCCCGAGGTGAAGGTATCACTCAAAAACGGCGGCGGCATCCGCGACGACATCGGCCTGGTGGTTCAGCCTCCGGGTTCCACCGATCCCACGGAAGTGGAGTATCTCCCGTCAGCGGCCAACCCAACGACCGGCAAAGCCGAGGGCGCCATCTCGCAGTTCGACATCGAAGGCTCCCTGCGCTTCAACAACGGGCTGGTCATCGTGCCGCTCACCGCGAGACAGTTGGCAACCATCATGGAGCACAGTATCGGCTTCGACGGAGTGGGCGGAGTGTGGGAAGGGCGCTTCCCGCAGGTCGGCGGGATGAGGTTCAGCTTTGATCCGGGTGCCCCCATCGGAGAGCGCATCCAATCCCTGGCGGTCATCGGGAAGGGTGGAGCTATAGCCGACCGGGTGGTGGTCGACGGCGCCCTGGCGGGGGATCCTGATCGCGTCATCAAGATGGTGACGCTGAATTTCCTGGCCAACGGCGGCGACGGCTACCCCTTCCCGGCGCCGCTGCCCGGACGGGTGGACCTGACGGGCGAAGCCGGCCAGTACAACCCCCCCGACGCTGACTTCCCCGACACCAATGGCAACGGGATCATTGACGGACCGCAGACGCTCGATCCCAACTCAGCCGATTTTGCCGCCTCGGGTTCAGAGCAGGACGCTCTCGCCGAGTACCTGGCTCACTTCCACGTCGACCGCCCGTTCAGCACAGCGGAGACGCCCGCTTCCCGAGATCGCCGCATCCAGAACCTGGGCGTGGCGGGCACGGTGGATACCGTGCTCCAGTAGCATCAGGCGGCGGAAGGCCGTACCGGTTGGCGGGTCGGACTTAACCGGAGCCTGCCTGCCTCCGCCGCTTGGCCCCCGGCGTCTCATACAGCACGCCGGAGTCGATCAAAGCTGCCACATCACCCACCGAGTACTCCAGGTGCTCAGCCAGTATCTCGTAGTTGTGCTCCCCAAGCTGCGGCGCCGGACCGCTCACCGCCGCCGGCGTTGCCGAGAAGCGGTACGGCGGCGACACCACTCCCACCGCTCCGACCTCCGGGTACTCAATCTCCTGGAACGACCCGCGCGCGTTGTAATGCGGGTGGGTCCAGATCTCCTCCTGCGACAATACCGGCCCTGACGAGATGCGCGCCTCCGCCAGCACCAGCAGCGCCGCCTCGTCGTCGGGCAGGGTCTGCAACCATTCCTCGATGATGCCCACGATCTCGTCGCGCCGCTCGACCCGGTGGTCGTCCGTCAGGTAGCGCGGGTCCTCGACCAGGTCTTCCCGTCCCATGCACTCGCACAGCCGGCCCCAGGCGCTATTGGGCCCCTGCCCCGGCGCTTGCAGCGAGATATACCCGTCGCGGGCCTTCAGTATTCCCATGGGAAAGGTGTAGGTGTTCTGCTCCCCGTTCCGGTAGTGCAGAGGCACCCCGTGGTTGGCGGCCACGTGGGGCATCGCCAGGGAGTCCAGGAACAGCAGGCTGTCGATCATGGACAGGTCGATGTATTGCCCCTCGCCCGTGCGCTGCCGGTGAAACAGCGCGTATCCCACGGCCATCGCCCCGGTCATGCCGGTGACGGTGTCGCCGATGCCGCCGCCGATGGTGTACGGCGCGCCGTCCCGCTCGCCGGTGACCCAGTTGAGGCCGCTGACGGCCTGCGCCACCGGATCGGTGCAGACGTGCTCGGGGTTGTGTGCGAACCCCTCCTGCCCGTAGCCGGTCATGGAGCACATGATGATGCTCGGGTTCAGCCGGCGCAGGTTGGGATAGTCCAGGCCGTAGCTCCGCACCACGTGGGGCGTGTAGTTCTCCACGAACACGTCGGCGCGTTTCACCAGCGCGTGGACGATCTCCAGCCCGGCCTCGGTCTTGAGGTCAACGCACAGGCTCTTTTTGCCGCCGTTCAGGTGCAGGTACGGCACGCCGTTGCGCGTGGGCAGCGACTCCGGAGTGAACCGTTCGTCCTGGTCCGCCGCCGGCCGCTCGATCTTGATCACCTCGGCGCCCATGTCGGCCATGATGCGACTGCAAAACGGCCCCACGAACGCCGCCGTGAAATCCAGAACCGTAACTCCCGCCAGCAGTCCCGTAGCCATGTGCGACCTCCTCGCCGTTAGATTCCCAACGCGGCCACTCCAGCCTTGGCGATGGCCTCGTCGTCGAACCCGCTGGGCAGGCCGCCCACGCCGATGGCCCCGACAACCACGCCATCGTGAAAAACGGCCACGCCGCCAGGAAGGGCAATCAGCTGGGGGTCGCCGAAGGAATCGAGCGTCCTGCCCGTGCTGCTGAGTTGCTCGGCGAAGGCAGCGGTGTCCATGGAGCGCACCGCCGACGTGTACGCCTTGCGGATGGCGAAGGTGGGACGCAGGCAGCGGTCCATGCGGGCGTAGGCCAGCAGGTTGCCGGCATCGTCCACCACGGCCATATCGACCTTGCGCCGGTCGGGGTCGCGGTTGAAATCGGCGATCATAGCGGTAATGGCGTTCTGGGCCTGTTCCAGGCTGATCATTGCCTTGTTGTACATATCGTCATCCTCCATCAATCTGATAATCGGAAACCGCACCAGTCAGACGCCAACGAATGACAGTTCATGGGTTCCAGCGCAGAGGATACCGGGTGTGAGGCCGGTGGTAAACTCGGCGCACCCCAAAGTCTCGGATCTCGGCTGGCAGGAGGCAACTCGAATGCGCATCGCGGTACCTGACCTGGTTTCCAACTCCTACTTCCCTGCGGTTGCCGCAGTAGAGCTGGGGCTTTTCAAGGAACAAGGGATGGACGTGGAGTTGGAGATGGTGTTTCCGGTGGGCCGGGCCATGCAAGCCTTGCGGGACGGGGACATCGACTT
>DAOUHZ010000168.1:0-40913 GCA_034428455.1 Dehalococcoidia bacterium | reverse complement strand
CGCTTTCGCGGATCAAACCGGGATAGTCTTTGTACGCCTCGGCCCGACGGACACCGTCTCCCTTCTCACCTGTCCGCCCCGGCCGTTCAGTTGCTGCTGTCGCGCGGCATCGGAGATGAGGCCGCGCTGAGCCGGTTTCTTGATCCGCCCAACGTACCCTATTCGCCGGATTCTCTACCCGGTGTCGACGCTGCGTTGCCCCGGCTCACCGCCGCCGTCCGCTCCCGTGAGACGGTCGCGGTCTTTGGCGACTTCGACGTTGACGGCATCACCGGCACGGCGATTCTCAGCGAAACATTGCAGCGGCTGGGCGCCCGCGTGATCCCCTACCTCCCGGACCCCGTAGGCGAGGGCCATGGCATGACCCCTCTGGCCGTGGAACGCCTTAACTCCCAGGGCGCTACCCTCATCGTCACTGTGGATTCCGGCGTTAGCAACTCCGCTGAGGTAGCTCTTGCCAACCAGAAGGGAACCGACGTCGTCATCACCGACCACCATGTCCCTCCTCCTCAACTTCCCGAAGCGGTGGCCATCGTCAACCCGCGTATGACCGGTAACCGGTACCCCTTTCCCGAGCTGTGCGGCGCCGGCATTGCCTACAAGCTCGCTGCGGCCTTATTGACACACATGGGCCGACCCGACGACCCATCACTGCTGGAACTCGCCGCCCTGGGCACTGTCGCGGACCTCGTGCCGTTGCGCGACGAGAACCGCCACATCGTCCAAAAGGGTTTGGAAGTCCTGCCGTTCACTACCCGCCCCGGACTGCGCGCTCTGCTCCGACGGATCAACCTCGCCAATCGCCCCATCCGCGCCGAGAACGTTTCTTTCCAGATCGCCCCCAGGCTCAACGCATCCGGGCGCATGGCACATCCCGAAACCTCGCTGAACCTGCTCCTGACTGATGACGAACGCGAGGCCGAGCGTCTCACTACCCAACTGGAACAGTACAACACTCGCCGTCGCGACCTGACCGCCCGATCCTTTGACATTGCCGTGGAGCAGGTCCTGGCATCCACCCCGCTGCCAGGGATCATCATAACCTACGACGACGCGTACACCCCCGGCATCAATGGCCTGGTTGCCGGACGGCTCGCCGAGCTGTTCAACCGGCCCTCAGTCGCTCTTGCCCGCGCCGATGCCGATCACCTGGTCGCCAGCGCCCGCAGCGTCGACGATTTCAGCCTGATCGACGCCATCTCGCAATGCGACGACCTTCTAGTCAAGTACGGCGGGCATCAAGCCGCTGCCGGCTTCACGGTGCGCAATGAACACTACGCTGAGGTTGCAGGTCGGCTCACCGGCATCGCCAACGCCCAAATGGGCCTGTTCGGACCCGAACCGTCCCTGGAAATCCACGCCGAGGGCGCTCTGGACGAACTCCTCAGCCCCGCGATGGCTGATCTCTGCGCCCGCTTGGAGCCCTTCGGCAAGGACAATCCGACGCCCCGCTATCTGACCCGAGGCGTCAAGGTGACCAGCGCCGGTTACGTCGGATCCAACGGGCAGCACCTGAAATTGCGCGTCAGCAGCGGCGGCCGCTCCATCGACGCCCTGTCGTGGAACTATACCGGCGAATGGGGCGGATACGACGCCGCTGACATCGTCTTCCAACTCGCCGAGGACAGTTATCGCGGCGAGCGGCGCCCCTACCTCCGCCTCGACGACATCCGCCCGGCGGTATAATTTGCGGCAGCAGGCACAAGGAGCGGTTCTAATGACACAGCCCAAAGCGAAGCCGCGCACGAAGTTGACCAACGCTGATTACGTGGCGATAACTCCGCCAGAGAACTCCGGCCCCCGCTACCAACTCATCAACGGAGCACTCGTTGAAATGTCCGGCGCCAGTTACTCGCACCAGGTCTTCCTCGTGCAGCTGATCATGCAGTTGGCAACGCAAGTTCAGTCGTTGGGCATCGGCGAGATTCTTCCCGCGCCTTTTGACGTGCATTTAGACGAGTTCAACACCTATCAACCGGATCTGCTGTTTGTGTCCAACGAGAGGCGAAATATCCTGGACCAGCCTGCCGCTACCGGCGCTCCCGACGTAGTTGTCGAAATCCTCTCGGACTCTACTCGCCGCCGTGACCTGAACGAAAAGTTGCCCGTCTATGCCGCCAACGGCGTCCGCGAGGTCTGGATCGTCGACCTCTACGCCGCCACGGTAACCGTCCATTCCGGCGATGGCTCCACTTTCGCCCCAGTCCGAACCCTCGCCTCCTCGGACATCCTCACCTCTGAGGCCATGCCAAGCGTCGCGGTTGACCTGGCTCCCATCTTCGCCCGAGCCCAGCCCGTTCGCTGACCTTACGCGGACAGCGGCCCTGGCTAATCCTCGTCCGTCTCCACCTGAGCTCTAGGGGCCCGCCGGCCCCCACGCGCCGGCCGAACCAACCGCGCCCGGTAGATCAACAGCGGCACCGTCACCACCATGACGGCCAGCGCCACCAGCTGCGCCTCGTTGAACCCGAAGATGTACGTGTTCTGTTCCTGGCGCACGAACGATATGAAGAACCGACCCGCCGAGTATCCCGCGAAGAACAGCGCGAACAGCATTCCCCTCGGCCGCACCCTATCCTTCAGCCACCACAGCACTCCCGCCCAGATCAGACAGAATATCAGCTCGTAAGCCACCGCCGGATGCGAAGCCGGCCGCCCGTACCCCAGGCTGTCCGGGTCGGTGTACACCCACGCCCACGGCAGATCGGAAAAACTGGACCAGTGCTCACCGTTGATCACGTCGCCGATTCGCCCTATCGCCAACGCGATCAGCAACGCTGGCGCGGCCACATCGGCCAGGTGCGAAACCGGCGGCATTTGGGCCATCGGCCGGTGCATTCCCGTCCAGCGCAGTCCCGGGCTGTCAAAGAAACTGGTCAGCCACCGGGCGTTTCGCAGCGTGATATAGGTCGCTCCTCCGGCAAACCCGCCCAAGTACGCTCCGAATATCGCGATTCCACCATTCCAGAAATAGACGATGCGCGCCGGATTGTATTGGTACACGTCGTCCCAGAAATCAATGACGTGCAATATCCGCGCCCCGATGATCCCACCGATGATGCACCACGTCGCCACCGACAGGATTGCGTCGCCGTCCAGTCCCTCCTTGCGTCCCCACCGCCACGTCAGGTACACGGCCACAGCGACCGCGACGAAGGTGAAAAAGCCGTGCCAGGAAAGTATGAACCCGGCGGTGCGAATGATGTCCGGATCAAAGGGTATGCTGATTACCGCAAGAATATCCATCGACGATTGGTGTCTCCGTGATCATTGTTTCAGGTCCGGTTGATCGGTTCCGGCCAGTCGCTGTCATCTGGGCAAATCGTCTGCACAAGGTACGCCGTCGCGCCAGTACCATGCAAGGATTCAGCCACCCGGATACGTTCACTTTCCGAAGACGGCATGACGAACATCGCCGGCCCTGCTCCAGACAATCGGGGCGGATGCTGTGTGACTTCCCCCACCCTATCCCATACGTCCGCCAAGCCTGGAAAGATTTCTCGCGCCGCCCTTTCAAATGTGTTGCCACAGTCAGCCGATTTCAGGTCCCGTACTGCCAGATCGCCCGAAATCGACCGCGTCCTGGCTCCGTCCGAGAAATCCTCCGGTCTCAGCGCTCGGTACATCGTGGGCGTCTTCGCCTCTATGCTCTCCGCCGGAACCACCAACAACATCTCCAACGCCGGCAGTTGCGGTAGCGGAGAAATCTCATCTCCTCTCCCTGTTCCCAGCGCCGTGCCACCCCTCAGCAGGAAGGGCACGTCGGAACCTAACCCGGAAGCCACCTTCGCCAACTCTTCGCTCGAAAGTTCAAGTCCCCACAATCGGTTCAGTCCAACCAGAGTGGCCGCCGCGTCCGCCGACCCACCCCCCAATCCCGAGGCCACGGGAATCTCCTTCTCGATGCGTATGTGCGCCCGTGGCGCGATACCGGCTCGCTCTGCCAACGCCGTCGCCGCTTTCCACGCCAAGTTCCTCTCACCCGACAACTCGGCCTGATCACACTCCACTGAAAGCTCGTCGGCTTCCCCAATCACCACGGTGTCCGCCAGATCCACCGTCTGCAGGATCGTAGCCACATTATGGTAACCGTCGTCCCGCTTGCCGATGACCTCCAACGTCAGGTTCACCTTGGCATACGCCTTGAGCGTCAACTGCACGGACGACATGATCGAATCCCACCCGAATACTATGCCGCCCGCGATCTCGGCACGTCCGCCGGCCATTTCGCGTCCAACGCCGCCCACTCGCCGATCTCCAGCGTCGCCGGCCGCCTTTGCGGATCAATACCGGCGTCGTACAGCGACGTTGCAACCGCTTCCGCAGGCGCCCCCGTACCCTGCGCCAGCGAGTTGCGCAACTGCTTCCGCGGCGCGCTGAACCCGGCCCGGACCAATGCGAAGAATTCCTCCCGATCCGCCACCGCCGCTGGAGGTTCCGCACGTACCGCCAGCTTCAATACGGTCGAGGACACCTTGGGCGGCGGCCTGAAACTCCGCGGCGGCACCTGCGCCACCACCGAAGGTTCCGCGTAGAACTGCGTCGCCACTGACAACAGCGTGAACTCGCCCGGCTTGGCATTCATCGCGTCCGCCACTTCCCGCTGCACCATCACCACCATCAAGGTCGGCGGCCTCACCGTCTCCAGGAACCGGCGCACTATCGGCGCGGCCGCATAGTACGGTAGATTCGCCACGACCTTGTACGGCGTTGCCGCACCCACTAGTTCGTCAATGTTGATCTCCCGTCCATCGCCCCGTACTACCCTCAGATTCGGCGGAAACCCCAGCCGCTCCGGCAACTCCTCGCACAGCCGCTGATCCAACTCCACCGCTACGACCCGGCCCGCCTGCTCCACCAATCGCCGCGTCAGCACGCCCGCGCCCGGCCCGATCTCAACCACCGTGTCCGACCCGTCCGGCTCTGCGGCGGCTACGACCCGATTGGCGATCCGAGCGTCCGCCAGGAAATGCTGTCCCAATGACTTCCGCCGCCGGCGGATGGAGGTCGAGGTCACCACTATCTTCCGTATGCTTCCACAGTGCTGACAGCGCCCGGTTTATACGGACGAGCGAGAATCAAAAAAGTGGCCGAGCACCTCCCTTCGACTGCAGCCTGGGGGCATATCGTCGGGATTGGCTCAGGCCAGGCACTCCCACGGCACCCGCGGGACATCGCTTACCGTTGCTGCCGTCAAGCCCTGGCGGAGTTCACGAGCCTGCGCCGCGTGGGACCCGGCCGTCAGCGCCATTCCCTGGGAAATTGGCCCTTGCGCCTCACCTGGGGGAGGAATTCCACCCCGCTGTGGCGGATTGCGGGTTCAGGGCACCGCCAGCTCCCCATGTAGCACGACCACTGTGAACATGGTATGCCCACCCCCAAACCCTGTCAATCCGCGTCCGATCCACGAGCAATTCAGTCGCTGGGATTACTGGAACCCGAGGCCACCAAGTTCCTCACATCGTCGGTGGTCAATTCGAACGGAGCCCCAGAACCGGGAACCGGCTTGAGGCCCATGTCTTTCAGAGCATTGCGGTAGAACTGGTCAGTCTGAAATGAGAACCTCCCTTGATCGTCCACCAGCGCCACCTCCAATCCATCAGGCGTTTCCCAAACCCTGATCTCCGGGTGCTCCGGATGTTGCCATCTCGAGTGCCGCAGGTTCAGAAACAACCCGTAGATTTCGCCCCGGGGCAGGGGCGCAACCACTCGCGGGTCGAATCGTGGCCCTCCCGTCTCCGGGTTGATGGTGGTATATCCGGCGTCCCACGCTACGTAGATCATGTCCCCAGGCTGGTATCCACCTTTGAGGGATTCGACCACTTGGAACTTGCGATACACGTCAGTGAACGATTTGACCGCAGGGGGATCCATTCTGGAGTTCACGGTTTCAAGGACCGCCTCGTCAGTGTAACGGGCCAGGACAATGTGCTCGGAATACTCCACCAGGTTTTCGGCCGTCACGTGCACGAACCAGTCGTTGTGCGTACCGCCGAGACCAGTTACGGAGGGATTGACCACGATCCAAATTACAGCCGCAATCGCTACAAGGATGCACGCTGTGATCACGCCGGAACGTATCCTTCGTCTGCGTAATTCTCCCATCGCGCACACCTTGAACCCTGGCCTTGATTGCCGAGGTGACTTGCGCAGGAATAGCAAAATGCCGGGCAGTCTCCCGCCCGGCATCGTCGATGCTCTTTATGTGGTCGCGCTGACCCGATCCAGCTACGCGCTCGGCGGCGGTGCTGGCGCCGGGTTGTACAGCTCGACCCCGATGGTCGCCGGGAACACGCCGGCCAACTCGTCAACCGTCCATCGCGTGTCCTTTCGGATTGTCTTCACCGGCTCCGGCTCGTTGAGCAGAGTCACCAGCCCGCCCGTCACGTGGAACACGTGGCCGTTCACGTGCTGCGCTTCGTCCGAGGCCAGCCACGTCACCATCGGAGCGACGTCCTCCGGCTCACCGCGCAGGCCGCCGCCGGCAGCGATCCCGCGCGCCGAGCGCAGCGCCCGCGCCTCGTCCGGCACGCTGGTGGTCATTCGCGTGCTCGCCGAAGGTGAAATGGCGTTGGCCGTCACGCCATACCGGCCCAGGTCGCGCGCGCACACCCGAGTGAACCCGGCGATGCCGTCCTTGGCCGCGCCGTAGTTCGCCTGCCCGCTGTTCCCGTACAGCCCGGACGTGCTGCTGAACGTAATGATGCGGCCCGACCGCTGCTGCCGGAACAGGATGCTCGCGTGCTTCACCACCGTGAAGGTACCCTTCAGGTGCACCGCGATCACATCATCCCATTCCTCTTCGGTCATGTTGAACACCATGCGGTCACGCAGGATACCTGCTACTGTCACCACGATGTCCAGCTTGCCAAAGTTGTCCACGGCCGTTTGCACGATCTTCTCGCCGCCGTCCATGGTGGCCACGGATTCCGTGCAGGCCACGGCAGTGCCGCCGGCTTCGCCGATCTCGTTGACCACCTGCTGCGCCACCGAGATATCGGCTCCGGTACCGTCCACGTTCACGCCCAGATCGCAAACCACGACCTTCGCGCCTTCAGCCGCCATCAGCTTGGCGACGCCGCGCCCGATGCCGCGCCCGGCGCCGGTTACGATTGCTACCTTGTCTTCCAGTAGGGGCATTGTCCTATCCTCGGATATTTCGTGTGATAACCGTCATTCCGGCTTTCGCGGGAATGACGGGAGAGACAGGTTACCGCTGTTGTGCCGGCGCCGGGTTAGGGATACCGGCCGTCAAATATCCGCGGGCCTGGGCGGAAAGGTCATCCATCTCCCAGTGTCCTGCTTCCGTCCAGATGGCCTTTTCCGGCCGCGGCTGGGACATCAGCGACACCGTATTCCCGTACACCAGGAAGGTCTGTCCGTTGACGTTGGCCGCGTAGTCAGAGCACAGGTAGGCCACGAAGGGGGCGATCCCGTCCGGATCCAGGTCCTGCACGTTGTCGCCGCCATCTCCGTCTCCAGAGAGCGAAGCCACACCCCCCCGGGCCCGGATCTCCGCCGCCGATTCGGGGATCGCCCCGATCATCCGCGTCGTCGCTCGCGGCGCTATTGAATTCGCCGTCACTCCGTAGCGTCCCATGTCTTTGGCCACCACCTTGGTGAAACCGGCGATGCCGCTCTTGGCCGCACCGTAATTTGCCTGGCCGCTGTTGCCCACCAGCCCGGACTGGCTGCTGAAGGTAATCACTCGACCCGAACGCTGCTGCCGGAAGAGGATGCAAGCGTGCTTGACCACCGTGAAGGTGCCCTTCAGGTGCACCGCAATCACGTCGTCCCATTCCTGCTCCGTCATGTTGAAGACCATGCGGTCCCGCAGGATGCCGGCGCAGCAGACCACGATGTCCAGACGCCCGAAGTTGTCGATGGCCGTTTGTACGATCCGCTCGCCACCGTCCATGGTCGCCACCGATTCCGTGCACGCCACGGCGGTCCCGCCGGCGTCCCGGATTTCGCCAACCACTACCTCGGCGATGGATTGGTCAAACCCGGTGCCGTCAACGTTGACGCCCGGATCAACCACCACCACCTTGGCGCCTTCCTCCGCCATCAGCTTGGCGATCCCCCGGCCCACGCCGCGGCCCGAGCCCGTGACGATCGCTACCTTTCCTTCCAGATTATTGGGCATGGTCGAATTATCCTTTGCATGAATTGGTTTAGCCGGCTGTCACTATCCGCTGCTCGCCTCTGCTACTAGTTGCGGCTGGGCAATGCGACCGTCGCCGTACCCGGCGTGGTTTGCTGCCCCTGCGGGTTCTCCAGCCAGATGGTGCAGTCCACCAGGTTCTGCTGGCCTTCCTGGTACACCCGGGTGACGTGCCCTTTTGCGGTAATGGGTTCGCCGGGGAAATCCATTCCCCGGTACTGGCAGGTCAGCCGCCGCAGGGTAGCGCCCGGCCCCGCCCAGCCCGTCACATAGGACCCGAGCATGGCGTTCTTCAGGGCGCCGTGAATGATGATCCCCGGCAGCCCGATGCTCTCCGCATAGGGCTTGTCGTAATGGATCTCGTAAAAGTCGCCCGATGCTCCGGCGTACTGCACCAGCTGCCGCGTCGTCGGTTCGCGGACCTCCGCCGGCAGTTCCATGCCTTCGCTCACGTCTTCAAAGTAAATCTGCTGGCCCATCCTGTTACTCCCAACTGGAACCGTCATTCCCATCCACTCTTACCGTCATTCCAGCGAAAGCCGGAATCCGGTACCCGAAATCATCAGTGCCGTATGGACGTGCTCGTCTGCGTGGCTACGATAGCGCCGGTCTGATTCCGGTACGTGACCTTGATTGTCGTAATGAGCATCTGCCCGATGCTCCCTGTCCGCTCCCGGATGTCTTCCACGCGGCCCACTGCCGTGATCACGTCACCCGGCCGCACGTGGTCGAAGTACTCCCAGTCGCTGCCTCCGTCCAGCAGGCGCGTGAACGGAATTTCAAATGGCAACTCCGGTCGCACCGCCCGCATCGCTCGCAAGAAGGTCGGAGGCGCGACGATGCCTCCGGTCTCCGGTGTGCCGTCGGTGTAGGCTGGGTTGTCATCCCCGATGGCTTCGGCAAACCGGGCGATGTGTCCCTTCTCGACATCGGTCGTGGTGGGCGCGCTTTCAACCCCGATGGCCTGCTCTCGCATTTCGTCGGTGAGGGTGAAGGAAACGGTGGACAACGAAAACCTCCTGTCCCTTGAACGGGAAAGGCAATCTGTCGGCTCGCATCGAGCGAATTTTGACCGTGAAATTATGGTACGCACTACCCCTAGTGTCAAGGAAAACGAACGGTTGGCAGCGTTCTAAGTTAAGGTGGTTTAATTTTCCCGTCATGCCGGCGAAAGCCGGAATCCAACACCATTTTCTGAACTCCGGTTTTCGCCGGGGTGACGAATTATCAACCGAACCACCTAAAACGGAACGCTATCGGAACCGTTCCGTCCATTGACCAAACCGCTCGCGTGTGGCAAAATTCCCCATTGATGATAATGATTATAGTTTATTGCGGTGCATAACTTCTTCATGCTGCGAGGCGCACCCGAGAATGGAGGTGGCCTGTTATGTGGACCGGCGATGAATTACAACGCTTGGTAAGCCGGGAATTGAGCGACTATCGGCTGGTCGTGGTGTCCAATCGACAGCCGTACGTGTTTAAGACGCTGGACGGTGTGCCCCACGGGGTAATGCCCCCGGGCGGGTTAACCGCGGCCATCGATCCGCTGATGCGCGCCTGCGGCGGCACCTGGATCGCCCAGAGCGACGGCGAAGATGATCGGGCCGCCATGGACGAGACCGGCCGTATCCACGTCCCTACCGACGAACCGGCTTACTCCATGCGACTGCTCAACTTGAGCGATGAGGAGAACCAGGGTTTCTACTACGGCTTCTCCAACGAGGGCCTGTGGCCTCTATGCCACATTGCCTACACCGAGCCCGTCTTCGACGCGCAGCACTACGGCTTTTATCAGTCTGTCAACCGCCGTTTCGCGGATCTGGTCCTCGACGAGATCAATGACGAGCCGGCTATCGTCCTCATCCAGGACTACCATCTGGCCCTCCTTCCGAGATATATCCGTGAGGTCAATCCCGATGCCATCATCGGGCAGTTCTGGCACATTCCCTGGCCCAATCCCGACATCCTGCGGATTTGCCCGTGGCAGGACGAAATCCTCGACGGCATGCTGGGCAACAACCTCCTCGGTTTTCATCTGTCCGGAGACTGTCAAAACTTCCTCAACTGCGTCGATGCCAACCTGGACGCCCGCGTCGAATCCCAATATGGCCAGGTCGGCTACCGGGAAAAGACTACCCTGGTGCGTCCGTTCCCCATCAGCATTGACTTCGACAGCCTGGATGCCGAGGCCCGGTCCGACGAAGTTGAAGCCGAAATGGAACGCCTTTCTCGGAAGCTGGGACTGGACCGCGGCCGCATCCTGGGCCTAGGCATCGACCGGCAGGACTATACCAAGGGCATCCCCCACCGCCTCCGCGCCGTCGAGCGCCTGTTTGAAAAATGGCCGCAATACCGCGGCCGCCTGGTATTTCTCCAGGCCGGCGCCACCAGCCGTACCAACATCAACTCCTACATGCAGTTAACCATCGACATCGAAGCCACCGTTAACCGCATCAACGAGCGCTTCGGACACGACGGCTGGCAGCCGGTCCTCTATTGGCCCACCTCGTTGCCGTCATCAACCTTCTCCGCTCTCCGCCGCCTCGCCAGCTTCTGCGCCGAAAGCAGCCTCCACGACGGCATGAACCTGGTCGCCAAGGAGTACGTTGCTTCCCGCGTCGACGAGGACGGCGTGCTGATCCTCAGCGGCTTCGCCGGCGCCGCCCAGGAGCTTACCGGTTCCCTCATCATCAACCCCTACGCCACTGAGCAGTTCGCCGAAGCCATCCACCAGGCCCTCACCATGAGCGGCGCCGAGCGGCGCATTCGGATGCGCCAGATGCGGAACACCGTCCGCGAAAACAACATCTACAAATGGGCCGGCCGTATCATGATGCACCTCATGCAGGCCAGCACCCCTGACCATGCCCGCCTCACCGTCGCGACTACCGCATAGCGCCCATCACTCATGCTCGACCTCAACCTCGACAAGGTAAAATCCCTGGTCCCAGGACGGAAACCCATCCTGCTCCTCCTTGATTTCGACGGTACTCTATCCGAAATCGCCCCTCGACCTGAGCAGGCCACCCTGTGCCCCGGCAATGAGCTTCTCCTCTGCCAGCTGGCCGACCGTCCCGAGTTCATGGTCGGGGTGATTAGCGGACGGTCCCTGCAGGATGTTGAGGCGCGGGTGAACGTTCCGGGCCTGGTGTATGCCGGTAACCATGGCCTGGAGATACGCGGCCTCGGATTGGACTACCGCCACCCTGACGCCGACGCAGCGTCTCGAACCATCAGCCAGGCGTCCCATGATCTGGAACTCCGTCTGGCGGGCGTCCCCGGCGCGTTCGTCGAGAACAAGACCTATACCCTCACTACGCATTTTCGGCAAACCCCGCCTTACTATCACGACCTGGTCGTGTCCACGTTCGATGACATTGCCCACCCGTTGGTCCAGTCCGGTTCTTGCCATGTAACCGAAGCCAAGATGGCCTTGGAGCTCCGCCCGTCCATCGACTGGAACAAGGGCCGGGCCCTTACGCTGATCCGATCCCGCCTGTCCCCGGATTCTTTCCCCATCTACATGGGTGACGACGCCACCGACGAGGATGCTTTTGGCGCGGTCAGATCCGCCGGTGGAATTGGAATATACGTGGGCGCGCCCGGTGTCAGTACCTGTGCGACCTGGCGATTGCCGTCTCCCGCAGAGGTCTCCGCTGCTCTCGTCGAGCTGGTAACGTTGTAGATATCAACCCTGTTCCACCGCCCGGCGATCCTGTGTGATGTCCGAACCGCGGTAAGTCTTCGCCCAGGGTCGCTCCTGACTTGTTGTGCTATCATTGCGCTGCGCGGCATCGGGTCGCCCGGCGAAACTGAAAGCCCTGCCTGCGCCCCCTTTGCAGATGATCGAGGCTATCTTTTTCGATTTTTACAACACCCTGGTGCGTTTCTGGCCGCCGTTGCCGCAGATACAGCATGCTGCCTGTCAGAACTTGGGTATCCGCGTACCGGCCGACCGCTTGGCCCGCGGCTACGCCATCGCCGACCTCTATTTCAACGAGGAAAACCACCGCTGGCCACTGGGCGAGCGCGACCCCACTGCCCGCGGTGAATTTTTCGCCCGGTACGAGCAGATCATCCTCGCGGAATCTGGCGTGGCCGTGTCCCTCCGTATGGCCAAGCAGATCTGGGACATGGCGATCTCGGTGCCCAAGGAATTCGTGGAGTTCGAGGAGACCCGCCCCGTGCTGGAAGAGTTGCGCGGGCGCGGCTACCGGCTGGCTGTCCTGACCAACCTCCGCCGCGATATGGAAGAGCTTACCCAGAGCCTCGGTATCCGCCAGTACCTCGAATTCTGCATTACCAGCCGGGAAACCGGCGAAAAACCGGCCACTCTCATCTTCGAGGCTGCTCTGCAACGCATGGATTTGCGCCCGGAACAGGCCATGCACGTCGGCGACCAACCCCGCTCCGATGTCCAGGGCGCCCGTGACGCCGGCCTTCTGCCGGTCCTGATCGATCGCGGCGGTTTCCACGCCGACGTCATCGGTTGCGACCATATCGACAGCCTCGAAGGACTGTATCCGCTGCTGGACCGATTGCTGTCCTGCTGATCAATAGCCTCCCCACGCCGTTGCTCCGTGACCGCCCCACTCCCAAAGGTGATGCCATGACCACCCAGCCGCCGGCCCACAGCCATCCCGACGATCCCAATCCCGTGCACGTGATTGTTTGGTACGACTACATTTGACCCTGGTGCTATGTCGGCCTGGAGCGCGTCGACAAACTTTCCGAAGAGTACGACATCACCGTCGAGGGCCGGGCCTACCTCCTGCGTCCCGACACTCCCCAGGAGGGTCGCGTACGCGAGTCTCGCCCCGGCGAAAGCGAGGACGAACTGGCCGACCCCCTCCGCAGCTACGCCCGGGAAGCCAACCTCGTGATGCGGCCGCCCAAGCACACCCCCAACAGCCTCTACTCCCTGCAGGCCACGGAATACGCCCAGGAACAAGGCAAGTTCCTTGAGTACCACCACGCTGCCTACGAAGCGTACTGGGACCATGGCGCCGATTTGGGGGATCCCTCGGTTCTCGCCGATATCGGTTCCGGCATCGGCCTCGACGGCGCTGAACTGCGCCAACGCGTCGAATCGGGCCATTACGCCCAGAAAGTTGTTGACCAGTACCATGAAGCCCTGGGCTATGGCATTCGCGGAATTCCTACCTTCGTGTTTGACAACCTGCTCTTCAGCGGCGCCCAGCCCTACGAAGTCTTCCAGCGCGTGATGGACAAGGCTTTGGAGAACCGCGCCGCCGCCGAGGAATAGGGTCCGGTTGGTATGACCACTCCTGTAGCGTCTCCGCCGGCGGCGGCCATTCCCGCCCGCCGCCGCTTCACCGTGGCCGAGTACTACGCCATGGCCGACGCCGGCATCCTGTCGGATAACGACCGCGTTGAGCTGCTGGACGGAGACATTATCGTAATGCCCCCAATCGGAGACTGGCACGCCGGCGGCGTCAAGTTTTTCAACAACACGATGCTCCCCAAGCTGCTGGGGCGTGCCATGATCGCCGTTCAAGACCCGGTTCGACTCGACGAACACAACGAACCTCAGCCGGACATAACGCTTCTTCAATGGCGCGACGACTTCTACCGGAACGGCCACCCGGCTCCCGGCGACGTGCTCCTCCTCATTGAGGTTGCCGACAGCAGCGTCGAGTTTGACCGCACTGTCAAACTGGCGGCCTACGCTCGCGCCGGCATCCCGGAAGTCTGGATTGTCAACCGACCGTCCCGACGCATCGAAGCCTACTCCGAACCATCCGGCGACGTGTACGCCACCGTCCGATATGCGGACCCCGGCGGGGGCATCGCTCCCCAAGCCTTCCCCGACATCATCCTGGAAGTCGACCATATAATCGGAGAGTAGCGCCGCTGTTCGTCCACAATTGCCCGTTCACTGTCGCCTGTGCTAGACTTGCGCCGTTTATAGCGGTATTTGTAACGGATTTCACAAATGGACGATTCCACCCTCCAACTGATTGATAGGGCGGTCAATGACCAGCCGCAGAGCACGGTCACCGTCCTATCGTCCCTGCTGGCGGTGGAAGACGCCATCGGTTATATCCCCACCGAGGCTGTCGAAGCCGTCGCTGCGCGCATGGACGCTACCGTGAATGATGTTTGGGCGGTAGCAACCTTCTACCCGAACTTCCGGTTTGATCCGCCCACTGATCTCCGTGTCGAGGTCTGCTGGGGTCCTTCCTGCCATGTCATGGGCGCAACCGCAGTGATTGCCGCAGCGCAGGAGGCCCTGGGGTTATCCGACGAGGGCGACACCGGCGACGGCAAAGCCACCCTGCGATACAACACCTGTCTGGGCGCCTGCGCCCACGCCCCCGTGATGGCGATCAACCACCACTTGGCTGGCCGCATTACGCCCGATAGCGCCCGCACGAGAATCGCCTTAGCCCTGGCGTCCGCCCCGGCGCACTGATCCGCGACTGGCCTGTGACCGCACCAACGGAATCCCCTTTTGCCGCCATCCTGGCCGAGGCTCGCCGCCGCTGGGAAGACCTGACTGCCGGCGACCGCCCGTGGATCCGCGTCGGAACCGGATTGGCTGGTGAGGCCGCCGGCGGGTTCGAAGTCGTTGCCGCCGTCAAAGCCGCCCTGGAACAGCTGCAAATCCCGGCAAACGTGTCGGAGGTCGGGACCCTCGGCTTGTGTTTCGCCGAACCGTTGCTCGACGTTCAGATGCCCAACGGCCCCCGCGTTTTTTACGGCAACGTCACGCCGGAAATTGCGGAGCGCATCGTTGGCCAGCACGCTGCCGGCGGCGACGTGGTCACCGAGCACGCCATCGGTTACCTGGGAGAGCCAGCCCAAGCCCCTTCCGGCATCGCCAACCTCCAGGACCACCCGATGATGGCCTTGCAGCAGCGCATCGCTCTGCGCAACGCCGGCCATATTGATCCGTCCGACCTCTACCAGTACATCGCCACCGGTGGTTATGCGGCGCTGAACAAGGCCCTCACCGAGATGTCTCCCGCCGACGCCCTGGGAGAGGTCCGAACCTCCGGCCTTCGCGGTCGAGGCGGCGCGGCATTCCCCGCCGGCGTCAAATGGGGCTTCTTGGCCGGCAACCCTGATCCCAACAAGTACATCCTGTGCAACTGCGAGGAAGGCGACCCGGGCGCATTCAATGATCGGGGCATCCTGGAAAGCGACCCGGCCACCGTGGTCGAAGGCATAACAATCGCGGGTTACGCCTGCAACGCCAACCGCGGTTACATCTTCATCCGCCACGGTCACAACCAGCCCATCGACCGCACTCGGGCCGTCATCCAGCAGGCCTACGATCTTGGACTCCTCGGCCAGAACATCCTGGGAACCGAGTTCTCCTTTGACGTCGAGGTCGCCTTGACCGGCGACTCCTACGTTTCCGGAGAGGAAACCGCGTTGATGGAAGCCATCGAAGGCAAGCGTTCCATGCCGCGCTTCCGCCCTCCTTTCCCGGCCCAGGTGGGAGTGTTCGGCAAACCGTCGAACATCAACAACGTAAAGACCCTCGCCTACGTGCCCGAGATCGTGGCGCGTGGCGGCGAATGGTTCGCCGGCATCGGAACCCGGCCCGATCCGGATAACAGGATCAACGGCAGCAGCGGCACGGCAATCCTCTGCCTGTCCGGCGACATCACCTACACCGGTCTGATCGAAGTTCCGCTGGGCATGACTTTGCGCCAGGTGCTCTTCGACATGGCCGGTGGGGTACCCAACGGCAAGTCGATGAAGCTGCTCCAGACCGGCGGCCCCTTGGGCGGCGTGCTCTCCGCGTCCGATGCCAATCTGGACCTTGTCCTGGACTTCGATGTCTTCCGCGCGGCCGGCGCGATCCTGGGCTCGGGCGGCATCATCGTCGCCGACGAGGATACCTGCGTGGTTGATCTGACCCGCAACCTGATCGCGTTTTGCCAGTACGAATCCTGCGGAAAGTGCTTCCCCTGCCGCATGGGAATGAGCCACCTGCTGGAAGTACTGGAGCGAATCAGCAACCTGGAAGGGACCGAAGAAGACCTCGCCCTCATGCGCAACATCGGCGAAAACATGCAGGCCGGTTCGTTGTGCGGACACGGCCAGCTGGGGTTCAATCCGGTTTCCTCGGCTCTCCGATACTTTGGGCACGAATTTGACGCCCACATCCGCGAGAAACGCCACACGGGAGACTGCCCAGACCAGGTGTTCTCGCCCCGCCTCACCCGCCGCTGATGGCCTTTGCCTGATCCTGTGGCCGCTGCATTTTGGACTAGGAATAGCCATGCCTGACGACATCACCATCTCGATTGACGGGGTGGAAATCAAGACCCAGCCCGGGAAGATGGTGCTGGAAGCCGCCATCGACGCCGGCGTCTATGTCCCCTATCTCTGCTACCACTCGGGCATGAAGCCCTATGCCGCCTGCCGGATGTGCGTGGTAGTTGCGGAGAACGAACGGGGCCGCGTACCGGGTTTTCCGGCCGCTTGCACCCTGGCAGCCACCGACGGCATGACCGTGTGGAGCGAGACCCCGGACGTGATCGAGCTTCGTCGCTCTGTCATGCAAATGCTCATCGCCGAGCATCCCAACGGCTGCCTCACTTGTCATCGCGTAGATATCTGCGGGCCATCCGATGTCTGCCTCCGCCATGTGTCCGTCAATGATCGTTGCATCACGTGCCCCAAGAACGAACGTTGCGAGTTCAAGGACACCGTGCGGTATCTGGGCATGGAGCTCGAATCCCCCATGACCTACGTGTACCGCGACATCCCGTTGGAAGTCAGCGATCCCTTCTATGATCGCGACTACAACCTTTGCATCACCTGCGGCCGTTGTGTCCGGGCCTGCGAAGAAATGCGCGGCGACAACGCCATCTGCTTCACCGAGCGCTCCGGCAAAGCCTTGGTGGGCACGTCTTTCGGGACATCCTTGCTGGAGTCAGGTTGCGAATTCTGCGGCGCCTGCATCGACGTCTGCCCCGTCGGCGCTCTAACCGAGCGTGACGGCAAATGGGAAAAGGCCGCTCACGTGGAACGCACCATCTGCACCCACTGCCCGGTCGGCTGCCAGATGAATCTCGAAATCAACGAGCAGGGCCGGGTCATTCGCGCTATCCCCGAGCTCAATTCCCCGGCCAACCGTGGGCAGGCGTGCTACAAAGGCAAGTTCGGCCTCGGGCACCTGACCAGCGGTCAGCGCCTGCGCCGTCCCATGATCCGCCGCAACGGTCGGCTTGAGAATGCCACGTGGGATGAGGCTTTGGATCTGGTTGCCGAGCGGCTGCGCGCCCACCAGACGGGCGAAGGGTTCGGCCTGATCACCGCTCCCGACAGCACCAACGAAGAACTGTACCTGGCTCAGAAATTTGCCCGCATCGGGATGAACACCAACAACGTCGATCATTCCGGCAACACGCAGCCTGCGCTCACCGGCGCCCTGGAAGATGTTCTCGGTTATCCCGGCGCTACCAATTCGATCTGGGATCTTGAGAAAGCCGGCTGCATCCTGGTTTTCAACACCAACCTGACCGAAAGTCACAACGTAGTTGGCGTGCCGATCAAGCGCGCCGCCGGCAACGGAATCCCTCTCATCGTAATCGACACGCGGGAAGTGGAACTTACGCGCTACGCCAATTTGTGGCTCCGCCCGGTCCCGGGGACCGAGTTGCTCCTCCTTGGGGCGATCCTGAAGCAAGTTCTGCAAGAAGACCTCATCGACGCCGAATGGCTAGCTGAACACGCGGATAGCTACGACACGCTCGTTTACGAGCTGGAGCGGCTGAGCGACGACGCCATTGCCGCAACCGGAGTTCCCCTAGATGACATCGCCCGCGCCGCCAGGATGTTTGGTGAAGCAGATACCGGCGCCATAGTCTATGGACTGGACAATCTGTCCGCCGGCATCAGTCGTGAATGCGTGATTGCTTTGGCGGACCTGGCGGTGCTCACCCGCAACGTTGACCAACCTGCCGGCGGAATATTCCCAATGCGGCAGGGCGCAAACGGACAGGGCGCAATCGACGTTGGATGCCTGCCTGACCGTCTCCCGGGCGGCGCGCCTACCTTCGACGACGCACACCGTGCCCACGTTGAGGAAACCTGGGGAGCGCGGCTGCCGGCGTCCACCGGCATGAGCGCCGCAACCATGCTCGAGGAGGCGGGCGGCGAAATCACGTCGATGCTGCTCGTTGGTGACAGCCCCAACTATTCGAACGGTCTCCTTGTCAGCGACGTGGCCGTATTCGAACAGCTGGCATTTCTGGCGGTAGTCGACACTTTCCTTTCGCCGGTCGCCCAGGTTGCCGATGTAGTCCTGCCACGGGTGACTTTTGGGGAAAAGGACGGTACGTTCACCAACCTGGAACGGCGCATCCAGCGCGTAAGACCCGCGATTACCGTTCGAAACAACGATGCCATGGCTGAAGGGTGGATTTTCGCCGAGTTGGCCCGTCGGTTGAACATCGAAGGGTTGAACTACGATGACCCCTCCCTGGTCATGGACGAAATAGCGTCCGTTGCTCCGAACTACCGGGGGATCAGCTATCAGCGATTGGCCCAGGAAACGGCGCTGATAATGCAGACGGGAATGGAATCTCCCCGGCCCACCCAGTTGCTGTACACGACCCGCGAGGAGCGCGGAATACAATGGCCTTGCCCCACGCCTGCCAGTCCCTCGTCCCCGGTGCTGTACGCCAACGGCTTCCCCAACGGACGCGCCGAACCGGGAGCTCCCCGGTTCCGTGCGGTTCCGGTACATACATCGGCCGATCTTCCCGCCATCCTCGCCCCCGGTCGTGTGCTCCTCCAGAGCGAGCGGGAAATCACGGTCGAACCAGGCGAACTGAATCGCATCGTGCGCGACGAGCACGTGCACGTCAATCCCGCTGACGCCGCCTCCTGGGGCATCTCCGATGATGCGCCCGTGGCCGTCGTAACGGCCGGAAGCCATACCACCGGAATTGCCCGCCTTGACTCGACTGTTCCTTCAGGGGTCGTGTCGATCACCACGTTGTTTGGACAGTTGGCCGCGGAATTGCAGGCGTCAGAGGACATCAATCCCATGGCTCGCGTGCCTGGGTTGCATCTCGAAGCATGTCGCGTCGAATTGGTGGGCTGACCTCGACGAAGCCAATAAAATCTACCAACTGGAGCCAGAATGACCACGTCGCCATCCACCACCGTGATCCGTGACCGCACCACCAATCTGCCCCGTGCCAGGTTGGTGGAACGTGTTGATTACACGGATGATCTCATGGTCATCAAGATGGAGCCACAGGGTTTCGATTACAAGTTCAAGCCCGGTCAATACTGCACCCTGGGCTTGGATGGCATCGAACGGGCGTATTCGATAGTTTCCGCGCCTCACGAACCTTTCTTGGAAATCTTCGTCGAGTTGGTTCTCGAAGGCGAACTCACGCCGCGCATGTGGCGCATGGAAATTGGCGATACCATGTCAATCCGCCCCCGGCCCAAAGGCATCTTTTTGATGGATCCTTCGGCCACCCAGCACCTTATGCTGGGTACCGTCACCGGTGTGGCGCCTTTCGTCAGCATAGTCCGGGATCACCTGCACTACGGTCGCGACGGACACCACTTCTACGTGGTCGAAGGGGCTTCTTACCGCGACGAGTTCGTCTATGACGTCGAGCTGGCGAGGTTGGCTGCCGCGCATCCCGAAGCCGTGACCTTCGTCCCCGCGATCAGCCGGCCCACTGAAGAACGCAACGCTGGGTGGGAAGGCGCGACCGGTCGTCTCAATAACATCGTCGCCGACCAAATCGAGAAGCTCGCCCTGGACCGTTCCCAGACTCTGATCTACGCCTGCGGACATCCCGGGATGATTGAAGCCAGCCGGGAGATCGTAACCGCCGACGGGTGGCGCTGGACTGAAGAACGGTTCTGGAAAGAGTAACGTCTGCTCACAGCCAAAGTTCTACACGGGGTGGGCCAGGGCTCGCCCCGCATTCATACCGTTGGACCGGGCCCACAGGCCACCAGGAAGGATTTCTATGACCACCATAGCCGAGTACGTATCCAATTACTCTGCCAACCTGCACTTTGGCGACATTCCGAGCGATACCGTCCATCTGCTCAAGCGGATGATCATTGACACCGTGGGATGCGCCATTGGCGGTTACACCTCGGAGCCCAGTAAAATCGCCCGCGACCTGGCGGGAGAGGTTACCGGGCACCGCCGGCCGGTAACCATCATGGGCAGCGGGCTGACCAGCAGCCCCGAGCTTGCCACCTTCGCCAACGGTGTGATGATTCGCTACCTGGATTTCAACGATGGCTACACCACGCAGGAATCCGGGCATCCCAGCGACAGCATCGCCGCCACTCTCGCCGGCGCCGAAATGGCTGGCGCCGGTGGTCGTCGCCTGATCACCGCCACCGCGGTCGCGTACGAAGCTTTCTGCCGCTTCGGAGACGCCTGCAACATCAGGACCCTCGGCTTTGATCACGTCACCAACGGCGCTATCGCCAGTTCCGCCGGAGCGGCTCGCGCCATGGGTCTGTCCGCCGCGCAAACCGAACAGGCGTTGAACCTGGGGATCACGCCGAACCTGGCCCTGGGGCAAACCCGGGTCGGCGAACTCTCCCACTGGAAGGGATGCGCCTATGCCAACGCCAGCCGCAACGCAGTTTTCGCCGCTCTGCTGGCCCAGCGGGGCCTGACCGGACCGGCGCCGGTGTTCGAGGGAGAACTGGGATTCTTCTCGGCGGTGACCAAAGAACCTTACCAACTGGAACCCTTCGGCGGGGACCAGGGTCAACCCTTCAAGGTCCACGAGTGCAACATCAAGCAGTTTGCTCTGGGCCTTTATTCGCAAACCGTTGTTGAAGCAGCGCTGGACGCCCGCCGTCAGGTGCCCGGCTTCAACGTCGCCGACGTTGAGGACGTGCACATCCGCACCCTGCAGAAAGCCATCGACATCATGGCCGGCGACGAAGAGAAGTACCACCCGAGGACCCGCGAGTCAGCCGACCACAGCATGCCCTATGCTACCGCGATCGCGTTGACCCACAACACCCTCAACGAAAGCCATTTCTCGGACGAGCACATCAACGACCCCGGCATCGCCGCCCTGATCAGTCGCACGCGGATCGAAGCGTCGGAAGAAGCCAATCGGCGCGTACCCGAGGCCATGCTCTGCAATTTCGACCTGCGGATGAAAGACGGAGGGACTTACAGCTCGGAGGTTGCCCATTTCCGCGGGCACCATCTCAATCCCATGACCGACGCTGAGGTTGAATCTAAATTCCGCGGTCTGTGCGAGGGCCTGCTGTCGCCTGAACAGGCGGAGGAGTTGCTGGCCCGGTTGTGGCGTCTTGAAGACGAGACCGACATCGGCGATTTGCTGCGTCTCACCCGTATCTGAAAATAGGCAAATACCAGGGGCTGTCCAACGACAGCCCCTTCAAGTCGCAGGCTATGAGCGTGGACTTATGCGCCGATCCTGGTGCCGTCCGGGTAGGTGTACCCGCTCCGGTCGTTGTATCCGCCCGAGGCCGGGAATATCTGACGGTAGAGGCCCCGCGCTCGCTGCTTGACGACGCCATTGGCGGCCTCTTTCGTAGGCGTGGGTTTGGCGTTCTGATCCTTGTAAAACTGCGACTGCAACGGGCTGTCGTTTTCCATTTCCCAGATGCACAGGTAGCGCAGCACTCCGTTCGCCTGGTCATCTTCCGGATCCAGCATGAACCGCCGGGCGCTGACGTAGCCGGGGATGGACATGCGCTCCGGCAGGTGCTCCTCGTTGTACCACTTGTTGAACACGTCGTCGTCGGCCTCGTCGACCTCCATCATAACGACGAGCACCGTCGTGCCGACTTCCTGGTTTGCCCTCAAGCCGTTGCTGCTGCTCATGGTATCTCCTCTATCCGCTGGAACCGGTCGGATCCGAAATTCAAACCTGGGGTCCTGCTAAAGTCTTCGATAAATTTGCACTCGGTGCCGATAGCAATCGGCGACGAACACCAGCCCGTCCTCGCTCAGTGTGACCGCCGTGGGCCGGTAGAAACGGCGCTTCAGTTCAATGTTCTGCGTCGCCTTGTTGAGCTTCTCCTCGATGTCAGGGTTGGCATCGAGGAACGTCCGCGCCCATTTGGATGTTCCAGAGTGACCGATCAGTGTGTCGATCACTCGTCCGTCGGCATCCAGCACCTGCACGCGGTCGTTCCACCAATCGCACACGTAGATGCGACCTCCACCCACGGCTAGTCCGTTGGGTCGTGCGAACCCGTCGCCTCCGTTTTTACCGTCAAACTCGACCACAAACCGACCATCGGCCTCAAATTTCTGGATCCGATCATTGCGCCAGTCGGAAACGTACACCGCTCCGTCGGCGTCAACGGCAACTCCCCAAGGCATATCGAATTGGCCCGGTCCTGTTCCGTAGCCGCCCCAGCTTGCTATCGGGCTGCCATCAACCGTGAAGCGTTGAACTCGATGGTTCAGAGAGTCAGCGATCACCAGCGTGCCATCGGGTGAGAAAGCCATGCCCGACGGACGGTTCATCTGGCCAAAACCACTGCCGAATTCCCCCCAATGGCCCAGAAAATCGCCTTGCGGCGTGAACCTGGAGATCCGGTGCGTGTTTTCGTCGGCCAAGTACAGGTTGCCGTCCGGCCCGAACGCAATGGCAGTTACCCAGATGAACTGCCCCGGCACTTCGCCCCAGCCGCATAGCTCGCCGACGTAATCGCCTTCAATGGTGCACCGGGTCACCCGCACCGCCTCGGGCTGGTTCGGGTTGGCGCGGCTGGCTACGTGCAGCAACCCATCGGGTCCCAGCGCCAGCGAAACGGGGCCGCTGAAACCCGGCCCGCCGGCGGAGAGCAGGCCAATCACGTCGTGGTACTGATGCAAGCCGGCAACGGATACTGGATATTCGGCAATTGTGGTCATCCCATTTCCTAACTTAGCTCGATGGTGACCGCGGGCAATCCGCATTCCAACTTGCCAATGGTTTCCAGGCATCGGTCGTTGGCCGGCGGCATCACCGGACCCGATAGGGCGTCCCTACGCAGCCGCTCCAATGGCGAGGACTTGAGCAGCCCACCACCACCGGCTAACCGCATGGCCGCATCGGTGACCCATGCGCCCGCCTCGGCGCAATATTGCTTGGCACGATTAACCGACAGAACGGCTCCGGTCGGGTCCTCATCCCGGTTCGTCAATGCTGCGTCCACCAACAGGAGTCGTCCGGACTGGATGTACAGACCCATCTTTCCAACCGTTTGCTGGGTTGCCGGGTGGTCGATCATCAAGTCGCCGCCGGGGGTCCAGGTTCGAGCGGTGACGTGCTCCCGAATGTAGTTGTACGCCGCCTCCGCTATTCCCAGGTAAACGGCGGCGTATCCCAGCGAAAAACTGCCCCAGTCGGCGCTGAGCAATCGACCGGATGGCCCGAACACCGCATCGTGAGGCGCCACGGTGTCAAAGTTGACCGTGTGGCTGGCCGTGGCCCGCATGCCCACGGCGTCCCATTCCCCGGTGACCCGAACCCCGCTCATATCGCTCCGTATCATCGCCGACAGGATATTGTCGCCACCGCCACCACTTCCTTCGACCACGCCGGAGACGAAGAAATAGTCGGCGGCGTCGGCCAGGGAGCAAAAATGCTTGATGCCGGAAACGCGGTATCCGGCGTCATCCTGGGGCGTGAAGGTGGTGGACAGTACAAACCGCTCTCTGGCGGACACTCCGGGTTCGCTGGTTATGGACGCGAACAACTTGCCCGATTCCACCGCTTCGGCAAAGTACCGACGCCGCTGCTCCGGCGTTCCCAAACCGGCGACAAACGAGCCGAGCACATTGGTGTGCATGGTCAGGGTCAGCGCCGTCGAAGGGCAGCCGCGAGCCACCGCCAGGATGCACATCGCGAAGGTCAGTGGGTCAACGCCGCTGCCGCCGTATGCGGTGGGCACTCGCAGCGTCAGCAGTCCGGCTTCCTTCAGGTCAGCATAGTTTTCGATTGGGAACTCCGCCGCGGCATCGTAGTGCGCGGCGCGGGGCGCAAAACGGTCGCGGGCCAATTCATCAGCCATGCCTACCAGAGCCAATTGGGCTCCAGACATGCAGCGCCTGGCTGCGTTTGGTACTGGTTCTGACCTGATATTCAAGGGAGCCTGTTCCGCGTTCAGCGCCATCTTGGAGCGTAAAAATCGCCTGGTGTATGGACTTCACTCTCACCGACGCGGGAGCCGGCGTGTAGGCAAAGCTGACTAGGCGAACTGGTACTCGCGCGTTGACCCGATCATTCGCAGGGCGTTCAGGATAACGGCTTCGACGCCGGCGCCCTCATTTAGCGCAGCCTCAGCCTGGGCAACCAGAGCGTTCCGGTTGTCTTCCCGGAGCATGACGTTGCCCAGCAAGTCCAGGCACCCGTCTACGATTTCTGTGGCATCAGGATTGCGGTCCGTGAGTGCCCCCGCGATATCCCGCACGCCTGGGTGGGTGGCGTCTCCCAAATTGTCGGCCACGAAATTGATGCGCTCGACCATGCTGCCGCTGTCGATCCATTCCTTCCCGGTGTGCCAGCCTTCGACGGAGGGCGGATTGAGCAGGTCCTGGTTCATGTAGCGGCACTCCAGTGCCGTGTCCATGAACCCGACCCGGGGGAACTTGAAATCGCCCACCAGGTGCAGCGTGCCGACCACCACTTCGGCGGGACTTTTGACCCTGGCGAACCGCGCGCTTTCCGACTTGAAGAAATCGGAGGTGAACATCATGCGCAGCATGGATCGAATGTCGTAACCGGAGCGGAAATATTCCGCCTCCAGCGCCGCGATGGCATCAGGATCTGCCGGCGGCGTGTTCTGCCAAGCCGGTACCTGCACGTCGTCCACTACGAAGAAGTTGTAGAGATGCCGACTGATGAATCTCGCCGTCGAAGGCTGCCGGCAGACGATTTCGATGATGTCGTCGCCGTCAAAGTTGCCCGTTTCTCCCAAGAATGTCTTTGTCCCAACGTCGTGATCTTCCTGATCGTAACGGAACAGCCAGGGCGTTTTGCCGTATGGGATGCTGGCCACGTTGTCGTCGTCAATCGTCCACCCGGTGAAGGCTCGGGCGGCTTCCTGGACATCGTCTTCCGTGTAATTGGGTTCGCCGTCCATCCCCACGCCCATGGAGAACAACTCCAGCAGCTCGCGCCCCCAGTTTTCGTTGATCGCGTCCTTGTGGTTGAAATTGTTGTCCAGCCAGAAAATCATGGCCGGATCGCGGGCCAACTGGCGCAACAACTCCTGGAAACTGCCCAGGCCGCACTGCCGGAACATGTCGATCTGGTTGAGCATCGTTTTCTCGTGCAGCACCTTGGCCAAGCCCGTGGCGAACACGCCGTGCCAAAACAGCACGATCTTTTCCTGGAGAGGTCTCGCGCCGGCGTTGCAGTTCATCCGGTAAACCGTTTCGGTCAACGCGCCCTCGATGTTGCGGCTTTCCTTCCAGTCGATGTAGTACCGCTCGATGATGTCCTCTGCCAACTCGGGCTGGCGCTCGGGATGGAGCAGCCACTCGACCGTTGCCTCGTAGCCCCACGCGCAATAGGTGTCGAGTTCGGCCGGTGTAGCGCCGAATCCGGCCCGGCGCAGCAGGTGAGCCATCAGGGAGCGCTGGGAATCCATGTGCATATTTTCACCCGGAAGATTCGACATCTAACGTGTGTTTGCTTCCCGTCCATATCCAGGTCCGACAAGCACCCGTTAGGTCTGAATTTGGAGGATCGTCGGTCATCATATCATAGCGGTCGAGGCCGACTGTTCGCGCGTCCGCGGTCGTGAAACGTTGTCTGCGCTGATCAGTGTCAGCCATATTGACAACAATTCCAGGCGGGCGCACCATGTTCCGGCTTGGCCGTGCTACGGCGTGTCTTTCCCACCTGCCATCGCGTTTGCGAATCATTCATCCGTAGCCAAGCGAGAGCCCGATCATTCCATCGCTGAAACTCCCGCGTCTGCATACTCTGGACGCCTGGCTGGCTTACCGGGATTTCCGGTTGCTGTGGCTGGCCAATTTTTGCGGTTTCACGGCGCAATGGCTGCAACTCCTGAGTATCGGGTGGTTGGTCAAGGATCTGTCCGCCGGCACCGGAATCGGCGGTCTGCTGGTACTGTCCGTCAGCGCGATCAACACGCTGCCCGGTCTGCTGGTAAATCCCATCACCGGAGTGTTGGGCGACCGCCTGGACCGCCGCAAGCTGGCGATCACGATGCAGGCGGCCAGCGGCGTGCTGGCGTTGGGCTTTGCCTTCCTGGTAGCTGCCGATCAAGTGCGCGCCTGGCATGCCTACGCGTACGTTCTGATTTCCGGTTCCTTCCTGGCCATCACTCAACCCATGCAGCAGGTGCTGATTTCCAATACGGTCCCTCGCGAATCGCTGGTCAACGCCTACGCCATCAATACTCTCACCGTAACTGGAACTCGCGTCTTCGGTCCCTTCGTTGGTGGGATCCTCATATTCACGCTGGGGTATTTCTGGAACTTCGCGCTGGAGGCGGCCCTGTACCTCGGTGTGGTGCTGATGCTGCTGCCCATGCGGACGCCATACACCGGCACTGAATCGGCCGATGAGCAGCGGCGCTTTACACCGTTCAGGGACATAAAGGATGGACTGGTCCCCCTCTGGCGGAACCAACGCGAGGTCCTCGAAATTGCGGTGCTGTCGGTGGTTCCAAATACTATTTTGCACCCAGTTTGGTTTCTGCTGCCGCTGTTCACCGTGGAAGTGCTGCAAGCCGATGTCAAAATGGGCGGTTACCTGCTGGCGATCACGGGAGTGGGGGGCTTGATCTCCACGCTGACGATCGCAACCTGGGGCCTCCCCTTCCGGCGCGGTTACATCCTGTTTGGTGCGGCAGCGTTGTCGTCACTGACCACGATGCTGTTTGCATTCTCCTCATGGTTGTGGGCGGCTTTCGCGGTCCTGGCGGCCATGTCGTTTTGCCAGGCATATTTCCGCACCACCCAGGGAACGCTGGTCCTGACCATCGTGCCCGACCGGTTCCGCGCGCGCACCATGGCGTTGCTCGCATACGAGCGATCCTTTTTGGTAGGGATGAGTGTGTTGGTGGGGATCTTCGCGGACTTCACCTCGGCATCAATGGCGATCCTGGCCCTGGGATCCCTCGGCCTGTCGGTGACGCTGGGGTGTTTCGCCACTCTGCGGCGCGTGCGGGCGCTGCGGTAAGGGGAGCGCGATTTGCGAACCGCGCGGCTGCCACGGCTGCACACGCTGGACGCGTGGCTGGCCTACCGGGATTTCCGCTACCTGTGGTTCGGCAACTTCTTTGCCAACAACGCCCAATGGCTACAGCTGCTGAGCGTGGGCTGGCTGGTCCGGGAGTTATCCGAAGGGTCAAACGTCGCCGGTCTGCTGGTGGTCACGGTTGGCGGGATCAACACGCTGCCCGGCCTGGTGGTTGGCCCCTGGGGCGGCGTGCTGAGCGACCGGTTCGACCGGCGCAAGCTGGTGATTGCCCTCCAAACCGCGATGGCGGTCCTGGCTTTTGCTTTCGCGCTGCTGATCCTGTTGGGCAGAGTGCAAGTGTGGCACGCCTACGCGTACGTGATCCTGGCGGGCTGCTGTCATTCCGCGGTGCAACCGATGCGACAGGCCCTGATCGCGGGAACCGTGCCGAGGGACATGCTGGGGAACGCGCTGGCCACCAACGTGCTCACGATCACCGGAACGCGCATTTTCGGCCCGTTCGTCGGGGGTATCCTGATCTTCACGCTGGGGTTCTTCTGGAACTTCACCATCGAGGCTTTCCTGTACCTGGCAAACGTCGCGATGATCCTCAGAGTGCGCACGCCCTTCGATACTCCGGGCAATGCTCGCCAACGGGGCTCCGCGATGTCCAACATGATCGAGGGGTTGCGCTACGTTTGGAGTGGCGAGCGGGCGTTTTTCCAGCTGATCATATTGTCGATGATCCCCAACATCATCCTGCACCCGGCCTGGTTCCTGTTCCCCCTGTACACCACTGAAGTGTTGCAGCGCGAGGCGGACGTAGGCGGCTATCTGTTAGCAATCACGGGGGTCGGCGGCCTGCTGGCGGCGTTGTTCATCGCGTCGTTCGGGTTCGTTTTTCCGAAAGGGAAGGTGGTGCTGGGCGCGGCCGTCGGCAGCTCGGTGACGCTGCTGGTGTTCGCGTTTTCCAAATGGATGGCGGTTGCGTTCGTGTTCATCGCGGCCATGGCCTTCAGCCAATCGGTTTTCCGAACTGCACGGGGGACACTGATCCAAACCCTGACGCCGGACAGTCTCCGCGGCCGCATGACCAGCTTGCAGAGCTTCGACCGGGGCTTCCTGGTAGTGGCCAGCTTGGGCGTCGGGATACTGTCCGACCTTACGTCCTCCGCGACGGCCCTGGCGATAATCGCGGCAATCGGTTTGGGCGCATCAGCGGTGTGCTGGATCCTGCTGAGGAGGGTGCGGGTTCTGGCGTAATTTTGGCGGACACGGTTTGGATGCGCCCTGAAGTTGCGGAAAAGGAGTATCATGGATAGCCCAAACTTCGGTGAGCCGCACCCGAGGTTGTCCTCCATTTGATTCAACGCATCACATCCAGCCCGTCCTATAAGTGGTGGGCTTTTTGGACCATAGCCGCCGGCACCTTTTTCTCGGTGGTTGACCACGGCAGCGTTCTGGTTGCGCTGCCCGGCATCGAATCCCATTTCGACGCTTCGCTGGAATCGGTCCAGTGGGTAGTGGTTGCTTATGCCCTGGTAATCAGCGTGCTGCTGCTTCCCATGGGACGGCTGGGCGACGTGGTGGGGCGCAGGCGGGTCTACCTCACGGGAACGGCGATTTTCGTGCTGGCGTCACTGGGCGCGGCGCTTTCCACCAGCCTTGAGATGCTGGTTGTCATGCGCGTGCTGAAGGGAATCGGCGCCGGCATGGTGCAGGGCTGCGGCATGGGCATGATGATCGCGGCATTTCCCGACTCGGAGCGGGGAAAGGCCCTGGGCACGCACCTCAGCGTCGTGGGGATGGGCGCCATCGCCGGGCCGGCCATGGGCGGATTCCTGGTGGCCTGGCTGGGATGGCAATGGGTGTTCCTGGTGAACGTGCCGGCGGGCGGGCTGGTGCTCATTCTCGCGTGGCTGTTGCTGGAGCGCGGTCCGGGAGCCGGTCAGTACCGGCGGGGACAGGGAGCATCGTCGTTTGACTGGGCGGGCGCGGCCGTTTCGGGAGTCATACTCCTGGTGCTTCTGCTGGTGGTAGGGAACGGGAACGCGCTGGGGTGGCGATCCGCGCCAGTGCTTGTTGGCGGCGTTGCCGTGGTGATCTTTGCGGCAGCGTTCGTCTGGTGGGAGTTGCGGGTCCGGGCGCCGATGCTGGACCTGCGGCTGTTCGCCAACCAGATATTCGGGCTGGGGGTTGCCGCGGCGTGGTTGTCGTTCTTCGGTTCGTCAGCCGCGCGTTTCATGATGCCTTTCTACCTGCAACGCATGCTGCAATACTCGCCGGAGCAGGTCGGATTGATGATGATCCCGCCCGCCGTTTGCATGGTGTTGATCGGGCCGTTCAGCGGCCGGGTGGCCGACCGCTTTGGATGGCGGGTTCCGACGGTGTGTGGCATGGCGTTGACCGCGGCCGGGGCCTTCGTACTGGCGTTCGCGCTACAAGAACGGTCGCCGGTCTGGCTGGTGATCGCGACGATGATGATGCAGAGCTCGGGCAATGGGATATTCAATTCGCCCAACAGCAGCAGCATCCTGAGCGTGGTGGACCGCAGCCGTTACGGGGTCGTTTCCGCGCTGACCCAACTGGTGAGGAACTCAGCGAACGTGGTGAGCGTTGCGGTTTCGACAACGGTGGTAGTGTCTACCATGGCCACCTACGGGGTAGAGCCCAAGCTGGAGGCGGTGAACCCCGAGGTGGCAACGGCGTTTGTCGCCGGGCTGCGGTGGGCGTTTCTCATGCTGGGAGCGGCGCTGGCCGCGGGCGCGGCGATCTCCCTGTACCGGGCACTGAGCAACTGGGCCGGGCTCCGGAAAACGCCGGTGGCTGCGGACCCGCAGCCGAGGCCCGCCGGCAACGACTGATCCGCGCTGATTACTAGTCGGAGAAGCGAGGCATCACCTCCTTCGCAAACAGTTCCATCGAGCGCAGCTGCTTCTTCTGGTCCAGGCCGCCGAAAGCGAAGTTGCAGCCGAAGTAACGCACGCCGGCGTCGTGAAGGGCCTGGATCTTTGCGGCGCACTGATCCGGAGTGCCGATGAATGCGCGGTGCTCGGCAAGATACTCGTAGGACGGCGGGAACTCGGTGCGGCGTTTCCGGTAGGCATCAATGCTCTCGTAGACTTCGCTGCCGACCGAGAACTCGCGCCGCCAGGTGTTGATGTCGAGGGTCCAGTTCAGGGCTTCACGCGCGTCGCGGTGGGCCTCCTCTTCAGTTTCCGCCACGTAGAAGTAGCGGAAGAATGGGACATCCGATGGCAACGCGGTGTGTCCGCTGGCCTGTGCCTGCTCCAGAAAGCGCCGCAGCAAGTCCACGGCGGCGTCGGTGTTCAGGACGACGCCAATGATGAGCCGGCGTCCGGTGGTGGCGACGAACTCCAAAGACTCGAGGCTGCGCGTCGCGGCGACGTAGACCGGCGGGTGAGGTTGTTGCAGCGGGGTAGGCACAAGGTTGAGGTTCTGCGTCGAATAGTAGCTCCCCTCGAACGTGCAGTCGGGAGTAGTCCACAGGGTTTCCACCATCTTGATGGTCTCCCGATAGCGGGCCTGGCTCTCGGCGTGGTCGACGCCAAAGTTGCCATACTCCGTGCTTGACGCGCCCCTGCCGAACCCGACGTCCAGGCGCCCGTCGCTGAGCACGTCCAGCGTCGCGGTGTCTTCCGCCAGCCGAACCGGGTGATGCAGGGGCGGTATCAGGACCGCGGTTCCCAGCCGAATCTTGCTGGTCCGCGCCGCGATGTTGCTGGCGACGACCAACGAAGACGCGCCCAGGCCATATCGCGTGAAATGATGCTCCGCCAACCAGATCGCCTTGAAACCCAGTTCTTCGCCGACCACGGCCTGTTCCAATAAATCCGAAAAGAGAGATTTGGGCGTATGCTCTTCAGGCCAGGGAATGTGGGAAAACAAAGCGAAATCCATGTCGCGCTCCTCGAATCAAAACTCCCGGCAGTTTACAGACGAGCAGATACGCGGGCAACGCCGCCGGTCGATTGCCAACCGTCGCGCGCACCCATGTCTGGTATGATTCTAAGCCGGCATCAAGTGTTGATCGCCCGACCCCGGAAGCGGAGGGCGCGTGATCTCACCTGTTCGTTCGTGGAGCGATTTTGACTTTCCTGACTTCGTTAGCTCTCCGGCGCAAGCCGGTAACCATCATGGCCATGGTTCTGCTGCTGGCCGCCGGAGTATTTTCATACAGTCAGATCCAGCAGGAACTCTTCCCCGAAATCAGTTTCTCGATCATCTACGTGGCGACGAACTACCAACAGGGTGACCCGAACACCGTCGCCACCGACGTAACCGCGAAAGTGGAAGACGCGATCTCCGGATTGCCAGACCTGGAAAAGACCACATCGATTTCCACGCCCGGCATGTCGCTGGTAACGGCGAATTTCACGCCCGGCGCGGATGTGGAATCGGCAGAGGAAGAAATCCGCAGCCGGGTGAACGGGCTCCAACTCCGCGAAGAGGCTGGGGAGCCGTTCGTTCTGCGGCTGACTTCCGACATTTTCCCCATCATGTGGTTGAGCGTCAGCGGAGAACGGGACATTCCCGCCCTGCAGCGCATCGTGGATGACGAAATTCTCCCGCGTTTGGAAGCGGTGGATGGCGTGTACGACGTGAACGTGGAGGGTGGCGTCGAAGAGCGCGTTTCGGTGATAGTTGATCCGTCTCGCAGTGACGAACACGGGCTGGCCATCCAGGATGTGGTGAACGCGGTGTCGGGGAATTCCGTTGACCTCAACGCAGGTTCTCTGGACAACGGTGACCATTCCATCGGTTTGCGCACCTACCGTGGTTATAGCGATCTCGATTCCATTCGCGATCTGCCAGTTGATTATCGCCACGCTGCGTTCAGTCCGATTGGAGGCACACCGACGGACGACGGCGGCACTCCGATCATGTTGTCCGACGTGGCAACGGTCCGTGTGGACACCCCGAAGGCCGCCACGGTTTCCCGCACCAACGGACAGCCGAGCATCTCGCTCCAGGTGCTCCAACTCCCAGAAGGAAACACGATTGAAGTGACCCAGGAGCTGCTCGGCATCATCCAGAACCTGGAGCTGCCGGCGGACGTGCGGGTTGATGTCCTCTATAACGATGGTCCCGAGCTTGAGGAGCAGCTCACCAGCGTGGTCGGTCAGGGTGGTTTGGGCTTCGCAATTGCGGTGATTGCCATCTTCCTTTTCCTGCTCCAATTGCGGCCGACGGTAATCAGGGGAATATTGCAAACCCTCCGACCCACGGTGATCATCGCGATTTCGATCCCGCTGAGCATCATGATCACCATACTGGTCATGGCCGTGATGGATTGGACGCTTAATTTCATGAGCCTGGCCGGCTTGGCGATTGCAGTGGGGCGAATCGTCGATGACAGCATCGTGGTCCTGGAAAATGTCTACCGCCATGTTCAGGCCGGAGCCACTCGTTACCCGATGCAGGGGGTGGAGTTCACCGCCTATCGCCTGACTCCGCTGGGTGATGACCCCGGGTTGACCGCAGCCATTCGCGGCACACGCGAAGTCGGTCCCGCTATTCTCGCTTCCACCTTGACCACCGTTGCGGTGTTCCTTCCCTTGGGATTTATCCCTGGTATCGTGGGCGAGTTTTTCCTTCCGTTCGCGCAAACCGTGTGCGTTTCGCTGCTTGCGTCAACATTTATCGCGCTGACTGCCGTTCCCGTTCTGGCCTCGTTGCTGCTGCGTCCCGGCGATATGGCGGACGACGACGATTCCGTGTCGCAGGATACGTGGCTGCAGCGCATTTACACCCCCATACTGACCTGGGCTCTCAACCATCCGCTGCTTACCGTCCTGGGCTGTATCGCCGCGGTCGGAGCCACGCTGCCGCTGATTATCATGCTGCCGATCACGCTGTTTTCGTCCGGTGAAGCGGAGTCGATGCGAATAGACATCACCATGCCTGAAAATACTGGGGCTACAGCCATCCATCGCGAGGTTCGGGAAGTCGAAACGATACTGGACGGCCACGTGGACGCCGGTTACATCGCGTCCTATCAGGCGACCTTGGGTTCAACCAGCCAGGACTTTGGCCCCGGGCTGGGCGAGACTGGCTTCGACGTAGCCGGTTTCTTTATTGCCCTGTCCGATTCCGTCCCGCAGGGCTTCGATGAACAACTGCGCGCGGAGCTGCCACAAAAGGAAGACGTCGATGTCCAACTGTTCGTTGATTCGGCAGGGCCACCACAGCCAGGCATTGAAATAGCAGTCACAGGCAGCGACTTCAGTCGCGTGCGTCGTGTGGCCCAGGATCTGGTGGATCGGATCCGACCGATAGAAGGCGTCGTCAACCTGAAGACAAACTTGAGCGACGAAAGCGAAGAGTTAACATTTGAGGTTGATGCCTCCGCAGCGAGACGTTACGGGCTCACCGCCGCGGCGGTAGCGGCACAGGTTCGAACCTGGGTCTACGGAGTTGACGCGGCCAACGTCGGCCTCCTCGGGGAAACGTACGACGTGGTGGTGCGCGGTCCTGAAGAACGAGTTGACGAGCTTGCGGAGCTGCAGAACCTGTCCATTGGCGGACCCCTGGGCACGACCACGCTGGGTTCAATTGCAGACGCCAGTACTACTGTGGGTCCGTCACTCGTCACCCATTACGACGGTAACCGTTCCGTCACGATCATGGGAGAGTTTCTGGGCAACGATCCGCAAGCCATCAGCTCCCGAATCGACAGAATCATTGAAAATACAGACCTGCCCGCCGGCGTCGAGATCCTCCAGGGAGGTTTCGCCAGCGATATCCAGGAACAGTTCAACAACGTCTACCTGGCGATGATTATCGGTCTGGCGTTGGTCTACCTGGTGATGGTGGCAACCCTTGGTTCCCTGCGTGATCCTTTCATCGTGGTCCTGAGCATGCCGCTGGCGGTGGTCGGAGCGCTGATTGCTTTGACGGTGACGGGGCGGGCATTGAGTCTTCCTTCGTTGATGGGGTTCCTGTTCCTCATCGGTATCGTGGTGACCAATGCCATTGTATTGATTACCTTCGTTGCGCAACTGCGATCCCAAGGCCTCAGCGCGTTGGATGCCATGATTCTTTCAGGCCGCACACGACTGCGTCCGATTTTGATGACCGCTTTTACAACTATACTCGCCCTGCTTCCTCTGGCGTTCAGCGATACCAGCGGACTGGTCGGCGCAGAATTGGCCACCGTAGTCATCGGCGGACTGATCAGCTCGACATTCCTCACGCTGGTCGCAGTGCCGGTGACCTACATGCTGTTGCATGACGCGATACCTGGAGCCTGGTCGTCCGCGGTCCGGCGGCTGACCCGTAGACCGGCTGCCCAGGTGGGTGGGTCGTAGGCGGCGTTTCATTCAGAAACCACGCCGCCCCATGGAGGTGCTCCCTTGCGTTTGATGCGAAATTGCTGCCGGTCAGCATCCCACCGATGGATAGTCCTTTCTTTGTTGATGCTCGGAGTATTTGCGCTGATCTTCTCCGCGTGTGGGCAGTCTTCCGATGAAACCACCGAGCCGTCACGAAACGCTGCGTCGAGACCGTCCGCCCCAACGGAGGCCCGAGGATTCGACGTGCCCAGCCAGTTGATCTTTGGAAAGAGTGTGGATCTCGCGTTCGAAATTTCCGGCGAGGTCGGAGAAATCAACGTTGCCGTCGGCGACATGGTGTCCGCCGGAGACGTACTGGCAACTGTGGATTCCGAAACCATCAGAGATTTGCGATACGCCGAGTCGCAAAGCCTCTACCAAATCGACAAGCTTCAGGATGATCTGGACCGGGTGTTGGGATTGGAGTCATCTGATCCGTTGGTTCGGGCCGAGGCAGAGGGAAGCTTGGCCAAAGCGGAATTGAGGCTGCAGATGGGGCAAGACAATCTGGAGGATTACCTCCTCCAGTACGACGTGGATCTGGGAGCCGCGCGAAAAGCGGTTGCAGACGCAAAGTTTGCGCTGGACCAAGCAGAAGATGCCGTGTCGGATTTTGCCGACATGCACGGGGAAAGCTTTGTCGCCGCGGTGGCGCGACGCTCGGAAGCTCGAGCGAGATTGAACAATGCTCAGGACGCGGTCACCGATTTTCTGCCACTGCACAACGAAGCGGTAGCCGCGCTCGAATCCCTGATAGCCAAGACCGAAAATGATCTCGACCAGGCGCGGGATGCGCTGAGGGACTTCGACGTGGATCATGCCCAAAAACTGGCATTGGCCCGTGTCAGATTGGCGGCGGCCGAATCCACCCTGGAACAAGCGGAGGAAGAATTCGATGCGTTCCATGTAATGGTGATTGAAGGGCGCTTCAACAGCCTGGAAGACGGCCGAAACTTTGACGTGGTGCAGTTTGAAGCCTTGCAGGCCACAGTCGACTCCGCCAGGAGGGAGGTTGAGTTTCGGGAGACCGAGTTGGCCGATTTGGAGGAAGGGCCTAAAGAATTCGACCGTGCCGGGGCGGAGGCCACGGTGGCCAGGCTCGAATTAGAGTTGGAGAGATTGAATCGGGAGCTGCGAGACGAATTGGTCGGCCCGGACCAAACCGAACTGGACCGGCTTGAAGCCAATGTGCTGGTGGCGCGGGAAACGCTGGAACGAGCCGACCGAGACCTGGCTGAGTTGGAGCAGGGCATCGACCAATTGAAACTTGCGAGCCTGGAAGCCGGTGTCGAAAGCGCCCGTCTCGCCCTTGAGGCCGCTGAGTCAAGGCTGGCCCGGCTCGAAGAAGGTATCGACCAGGCCGTGCTGACGGATATGAACCAACAGATCGTGACGGCCCGAGAGGCCAGAGACGAACTCGCTGCCGGGCCGGATGCCGCTGCTGTTGCACTGACCCAGGCCAATCTGGCCAACGCTAAATCCGATTACGACGAGATCGTGGAAGACTTGGAACGCTCGTACTTGCGTGCGCCGTTCTCTGGAATGGTACGCCTGGTGACGGTAAAAGAAGAAGACGTCATTACCGTGGATGCCCGCGTCATCCAACTGGTCGACCCAACTAACATCTCCATTCGAGGCTTGGTGGAAGCCAACAACGTGGAGCGCATCGAGGTCGGCACACTCGGGTCGGTGACGGTGGCAGCCCTGCCCGACGTTGAATTGGAAGCGCAAGTACGGGAAATTTCGCCGCATGCCAAGACCGAGCGGGGCGTAATCAGTTTTCCGGTGGAGTTTGCCGTCGTCGTCCCTTCCGGGGTTACTATCCCCGCTAATCCGGGCTTGGTCACCACTACGGTGCGCCCGTGAGTTGACGGGCGCTCTGCTTGACATCGTGCTTGATTGACGCATATTCTTTCGCATACCAAATTCCCATCTTTTTGATCGGTTTCCCGGCTTTAGCGCGGGAAATCCGCATCGCGTGAGGAGACATATGGTTAAGCAGGGTGTGGTGCCTGACGATCTGACCAGGCCATTCTTCGAAGCCGCTAACGAAGGACGACTTGTAGTCCAGGCTTGCAAGGGATCTGACCGTTTGTACTTTCCGCCCAAGCCCGCCTCGGAATTGGGCTGTTCGCCCGACGACGTGGAATGGCGGGAAGTAAGCGGCCGAGGGAAAATCTACAACTACTGCGTGGTGTATGACTGCCCCGTGGCCTCCCTGAAAGAGGACCTCCCTTTCAACTTGGCAGTAATCATGCTGGACGAGGATCCCGGCTTGTTGATGTATTCACATCTGCCGGGAACCGCGCCGGATGAAGTTCCGGTGGGCGCCAGCGTGCGGGTGATATTTGAAGCCACGGCTAACGGCCAAAAAGTCCCGGAATGGGAAATTGTGCCCTGACCCTCTGAAACCGTTCCACCAAAACAACCAGGCGGCCTGACCCTAGCGTCAGGCTGCATGCGGCATCCTCAAGGAGTTTGTTATGACCACCCAGATGGCTCCCGAATCTATGTATCGTTCCACCGAAGGCTTGGGAATTTGGGAACACCGGGGCAAGGTAGCCGCCGTGGGTATCGGACATTCTCCCACCGCCCGCCGTTGGGACGGCCGGGCCGAAACGTCGGTGGGAGCCCTCAGCATAGGGGCCTTGCGGGCAGCGATTGCTGACGCTGCGGTGCCGCCGGACCAGGTCGACGGTATTGTGATGGTCCCCGTAACCACCACCGGAGCGCACTGGCCCGAAGATCAGCCTGTGCCCATGGACGTGGTCAACGCATTCAATCAGACCGACGATCCTCTGGACGGTGTCGGTCAGCTGAGCGCCGAATGGATCCTCAAAAACATGCCTGAGCTGACGAACGTCAAGTTCACCATGTATGCGCCAGGCTGCATGTCCGCAGCGATAGTGGTTGCTGCGCAGGCCGTGGGCGATGGCCTCGCCACCAACTGCCTGGTTTTGAAGGGCTGGCACAACCTCGAAGGTCGATATAACCATGGTGGCATCAGCGCCGCCAACGAGGTACCGGGCAGTTTCGCCATAAGCCCGGGCCGCACGCTTTGGGGTGCCCCTGGTTGCTACGGGACGGCTTTGCAGTTTGCGCAATACTGCACCAAGTACGGCAAACACCACGACATGATGGCGCCGTTCATGCAGAACTCCCGGCGGAACGGCCTCCTGTTCCCCGAAGGCTATTGGGCGCAGCATCGCCCGGAGCAGTTGACGCCCGAAGACTACCTTTCCTCGCGGTGGATCGCCAAGCCGGCGAACCTCTTCGACAACGACATACCGATCATGGTCGCCGCAGCCTACCTGTTCACCACGGCGGACCGTGCGCAGGATATGGCCCAGAAGCCGGTTTACATCCTTAACCACGCCTCAAGTCGCGGTGTGGCGCGCAGCATCACGCCGACGCTGGAAGAAGTGGAAATAGAGACCGCTACTACCGGACGCAAGATCTACGAGGGAGCCGGCATCACCGCGGACGACCTGTCGTTTGAGAACATGTACGACGGATTCGCACAGTTCCACCAGTTCCACATCGAGGGTCTGCGTTATCGCGGAATGCAACCGGGCGATGCGTTGGACTTCTACCAGACGGATATCAGCATCGAGGGACCGAACCCCATTCTGGCCAGCGGCGGCAACATCGGCAGCGGCCGGAGCCGGTTCTGGATGCACACCGATTGCATGCAGCAGATCCAGGGCAGAGCCGGCGCGCGGGCATTGACCGGGGTGAAGCCGGAAGTCGCCGTTTCAGGTGGACCAATGCCTTTTGGCGGTAATTTTACGGTTTGGAGCGCGACGCCGGACTAGCCCGCACTGCACACCGAGGCAACATCGTCGCTTTGGGCGACCTCACGGGGTCGCCCAATTTTCGGGTTTGAGCGTCAGACGAATCACAACAGGAGACCCATGGCTATTCTCATCAGTTTTGACATCGACGGCACTTTGGAAGTGGGAGACCCGCCGGGCCCACTGACCATGGATATGGTGAAAATCGTCCAGGATAAGGGTTTCCTCATCGGCAGTTGCTCAGACCGGCCGCCCAGCAGCCAGCGGTCTATGTGGGAAGAGCACGAGATCACCGTGGATTTCACCGTTGCCAAGCACCTTTTGTCTGAGGTCAAGTCTGGCTTCGACGCCGACGCCTACTACCATATCGGTGATCGAGAGGACCTGGACCGGCAAAACGCACTGCGGAACGGGTTTGAATTCCTGTGGCCGGACGAGGCGGCGGCACAGCCGTGGTTCCTGCCAGATGGCTGACGCAAGAATGTGTCCACCAAAACTGGTAAGCGAAGGCACGCATCCGACCTTAACGCAGGCGCCTCAACATAGACGTTCGCTGTGACAGATACAGAAGGTGAAATGCAGCGACGACGGCCTCGCGTCTTCTATGGCTGGTGGGTCGTCGTCGTTTCGTCATTGTTGGGCATGTTCGGGAACGGGTCGATATCCCAGGGGTTCCCGAGATTTTTTGTACCCATCAGGACTGAGTTGGGCCTGACCTCCGCGCAGATGTCGTTGGTGTTCAGCCTCGCGCGGGCGGAAGGCAGCGCCGGCGGCCCGCTGGTAGGTTGGGCCGTTGACCGATATGGCGCAAGGCCGATGATCCTGGCCGGCGGCTTGATGACCGGCATTGGGACAATTTTGCTGTCCAGGGCTGACAGCTATTGGGAACTGCTCATTCTGTTCTCCGGGATCATTTCTCTGGGAAAAAGCGCTGGGTTCGGCCAAACCCTGATGGCGGCGGTTAACCAATGGTTCATACGCCGGCGTTCAGTGGCGATGTCTACACTGATGACTGCGTTCGCGGGTGGCGGCGCTTTCGTGGTGCTCCTCCTGAACTTCGGGATTCAACAGATAGGATGGAGGGACACGCTCCTCTGGACCGGGGTTTTCATCGTAGCGATGACGCTGCCCGCGGCATTTTTCATACGCAGTCGTCCCGAGGACATGGGCTTGCTGCCCGACGGAGACATCCCCGAGGATGCCGGTACCGGAACCGGTTCCGGTGGTCGAGGGCACCGGAGTTCAGGAGACTCCAGCTTTTCGTTTCGCGAGGCGATCCAAACGCGCACCTACTGGTTCATCATGGTGGGCGCGATATTGCGCGTGTCCGTTACCAATGGGATGCTGGTGCACGTTTTTCCCATTATGGCGGTGCGGGGCATTTCCGAGAATGAGGCGGCGGTTTGGGTCGCGGCCATGTTCTTCCTGGGGATACCCCTGCGGTTCATCATGGGAGTCACCTCAGATAAGTTCCGCGGCAACGTGCTCCTGGCCATCGGCATGGTTATCGGCGCTATTGGCATGGGCGGTTTGTGGATCGGGCCGGGGCTGATCGGCCTGCTCCTCTTCGTGGTCGGTATCGCCATCGTCGAAGGGATCACGTCGGTGAACTGGCTGATGCTGTCTGACTACTACGGCCGCGCCCGGTTCGCGACCCTGATGGGGTTCATGAGCCTGTTCATGAACGTGGGGATGTTCATTTCTCCCTACGCATCGGGGTTGGTCTTCGACCGGACGGGCAGCTACTACTGGGTGCTCGCGGTTTTCACGCCGTTGTATCTGGTTAGCGCCGTGGCTTTTCTGTTCGCAACTCGGCCCAACCCGCCGGCCAGCACGCGCAGAAGATGGATCGGAACGGAAGCCCGAACTCCGGCACCGTCACCGTTGGGCGGAGATGGAAACTGACCGACGACGAATCGCGCCCGGCGCACTTGCACATCGACCACCACCCACCGGCGAGGAAATCTCATGGACCCGCAACCCGTCACTCTCCACGGCAAACACGTTCGCCTGGAACCCATCGGACCACAGCACGCTGAAGACCTGTTCCGGGTGGGAACCGACGAAACGATATGGCGATTTTCCTCCAGGCCCGCCTTTACAAGCCTGGACGACGTCAAGCAATGGGTGGAGTCGTGTATGGCACGGAACGATACGGAGGGACGTGTCCAGTTCGCCGTCGTCCACCAGGCGGAGGGTAGAGCGGTGGGCTCGACCGGTTACCTGGACGTCGATCGTCCCAACCGGGCGCTGGAGATAGGCATGACGTGGTACGGCACTGCGTACCAGCGAACGGCCGTCAACACCGAAAGCAAGTTCCTGCTGTTGAGCCACGCTTTGGTAACTATCCCTTGACAACACAGGCGCAGGGTGTACACTACCTACGGGATTGGAGGAAGATAGCCTGATTGCCGCACGGGGGCAA
>DAOUHZ010000167.1:0-27268 GCA_034428455.1 Dehalococcoidia bacterium | reverse complement strand
AACCGCAGCCACTTCCGCAGCATGGACATCTGGCACACCTGCGAGCCCGACAAGCAGGGCACCGAGGGCTGGCTGGGCCGCGCCATCCGCGAGATTGACCCCAACAAGGAAAACGTGCTGACCGGCGTGAACTTCGGCCGCGGTTTGCCGCGGGCGCTGGCCGCTCCCGGCGTGCCCGTTGCCTCCGTGGGGAACCTGGCCACCTACGGCGTGCTGACCGGCATCGAGGCTGAGGATCAGCGCACCGAGGCGCTGGACATCTTCTCCAAGATGTACTCGCCGACCATCGGCCGCAGCGCGGTGGTGGAATACCTGTCCCAGACGGGAACCGACGCTCTCAAGGGCGCGGACATCCTGAGCACGGCGCCGGAGATGTACAGCTCCAGCATCGAGTACGGACAGGATGTGGTGGCCCAGTACATGAAGAACATCGCCCAGGTCCACTTGGCCGGGTTCGGGACGCGGATCCTCTACACGACGGCTCCCTACAACAGCTTCGACACCCACGCCGGCGAGCTGGCGGCCCACGCCAGCCTGTGGGGCAACACCTCCAACGCCATCGCCGACTTCATGGATGACCTGCGCGAGCACGACGCCAGCGACAACGTCACCCTGCTGGTCTTCACCGAGTTCGGGCGTCGGGTGCACGACAACGGCTCGGGCACCGACCACGGCAGCGGCGGCGTCGCGTTCGTGGTGGGCGACAACGTGAAGGGCGGGATGTACGGCGAGTATCCCTCGCTGGAAGAGGACAAGCTCCTGGAAGGCGACCTGCACTTCAACAACGACTTCCGCAGCATCTACACCGACCTGATCGAGAACTGGATGGGTCTGGATGCTCAGCCGCTGGTGAACGGGACGTTCGAGAAGTTCAACTTCATCTAGGCGGAAAAGCGGGGGCGGATTAACATCCGCTCCCACTCGCCGAAACACCCGTCATCCGTTCCAACGGAGGAATATCTTATGACCACAACCATTGATCCCACGGCGCTGCCCGCCGTAGGCATCGATCTGCAATACAGCCACACCATCGGCCGGGCGGAATTCTCCGGCCCGGGGTTCCGCAACCCCACGGCGATGGCGAGGGGCGAAGAGGACGTGATGTACGTCGCCAACCGCTCCTACGATTACCGGCCCGACGGCAAGCGCATCACCATGTGCACCGTGGGCGAAGAGTTCATCGGCGAGTTCGCCAAGGGCGTATTCGAGCAGGGCGACGGCGAGGCCGTGTCCACGGACGGCGCCATAATCTGGCCGACGGCGATAACCGTCGGACCCGATGGGAACGTCTACCTGGCGGATGAGTACCTGGACCGGATCAGCATCTACTCTGCCGACGGCGAGTACCTCTCCAAGTGGGAGCGCCCGGGCGACGGCGACGGCCAGTGGGACAAGCCCACGGGCATGGTGTTCGCGCCCAACGGGACCCTGTACCTGGTGGACTGCAACAACCACCGGGTGCAGATGCTCACCGCGGACGGCGAGTACATCGGCCAGTGGGGCGAGTTCGGCGACGGTCCCGGCCAGTTCAACATGCCCTTCGGCATCGAGGTGGACAGCGACGGGAACGTGTACGTCGCCGACTGGCGCAACGACCGGATCCAGAAGTTCACCGCCGACGGGAAGTTCCTGATGCAGTTCGGGGAGACGGGCGACGGCCCCGCTCAGTTCAACCGGCCGACCGACGTGGCGGTGGACAACGAGGGCTCGATCTACGTGGCGGACTGGAACAACGACCGCCTGCAGATCTTCCATCCGGACGGCTCCTACGCCGGCATGACCTACGGCGAGGGGACGATTTCCCGGTGGGGAATGGGCAAGCTGGACGCCAACCCCGAGATGTGGGAGGAGCGCAAGATCTCCCAGGGCCTGGATCGCGAGAAGCTGTTCTGGGGCCCGATTGCCGTGGAGTGCGACGACGAGGGTCGGATCTTCGTGGTGGAGACGGCGCGCTCCCGGATCCAGGTGTTCCACAAGCTGGACTCGCTGTTCTACGGGGTCAACGAGCGGGTGGCCGGCGGCGGCGGACGCCTGTAAGCGGAGCATCGTGACACTACGAGTGGGGGAGGTTGCATGGCCTCCCCCATTGGCGTTCTGCGGCGCGTCTGAATGTGTCCGATACTGAAAGTCGCGCCGCCGACGTTGCCGCACTGATGGGGAGTGTGTATCTTGTAAATACCCACCCGTGGACTGAGATCTGCCGGAGCCGCGTATGTCTGACGTTCTTCTGCTCATTGTCGTCAGCGTGATTACTCTCGCCGGGACGGTACTGACGATCGGTTCAGTGCTGTATTTTGTGGTGGCTCTATACAGGCTATTGCGAGGACGGCAGGAGCCGTCCGAAAGGCCGCGAGAAACCGGCTCAAGCCAGGCTGACCCGTGAACGTGATCGTCGCAATCGCATTGGTGGCCGGCATCGGGCTGCTGGGTTGGGGAGGTCTCGGAATACTCGCGTTAGTGGAAGGAGATCCTGGCGGAGCGATGGCAAACCGGTTCGCCGAGGTAAACGACTGGATGGTCAAATCAGGCTTCGGAGTGGCCATCGGTGCCGGGGGGTATTTTGCCGGAAGGATGTATGGCAAATGAAGCGGACACTTTCAATGTCTGGCTTCACTGCGCCCCGGATGGGAGACCTCTAAGGGCGGACTTGCCTGTCGGAATGGCGTGCAACACCCCGACGGGATTGCCACGCTTCGCTCGCAATGACAGGCATGTGGGCGTGGATTGCCGTCGTACGCTGCTGAACGTGCGGTGTTATACTGGGTAATCCATAGGATTGATGAGTTCAATATTGTGACTACGCAAGAACATCTTGTCGCGCGTTTGAAGCCGCTGGGGATCAGGCTGACGCCGCAACGCCTGGCCATTGCCGAGGTGGTGGTCAACTCGGCGGACCATCCCACGGTGCGCGACATATTCGAGAGGGTACGGGACTTTTTCCCTTACGTGACGCTGGCGACGGTGTATTCCACGCTGGCGATGCTGGAGCGGGCGGGCGTTGTGCGGGAGTTGCCCTTCCAGAAGCAGTCCCGTTATGACGCCAACCTTTCGCCCCACGCCAACCTGGTGTGCCTGGGCTGCGGGGCGGTGGTGGACGCGGACGTGGGCCAGGAGGGCGTGGCCGACCTGCAACGGGCGATAGGCGAGAATACGGACTTCCAGATATCCTCGCAGCGGGTCGACTTCTACGGATATTGCGAAGGTTGCGCCCGGGACAACTGACCGCTTGGTCCCCGGCCGGGGAGGGCACGACGTGGTAACCTATCACATCAGCTATGGTCCGCCGGAACGGGGGTTCTCCTGGCGGCCCCTGCTGCTCATTCTGCTTATCCTGCTGGCGCTGGCCGTCCTTGCTGGCATCGCCTACGCCATTTACACGCTGGTGAACAACGACGACGGCGTCGGCACAGCCACCGCGGCAGCGGACTCCGAAACCGTCCCCCTTGGCGAAGCCATCATTTCCCTGTACGACGACGACACCAACACGGTCTTTCTGGTCGATACCAGCAATACCATCAACCGCAGTCTGCCGATAGTCAAGCGGGCGTTGCTGGACGTAGCCCTGCCTTACGCCGATCCCGACGCTGGCCGACCGGCAAAGAACAGCCTGGTGTCCCTGGCCCTGTTTACTGATGTTCCAGACCCGTTCCCGGAACTGGAATCCCTGGAGTCGCTGGAGGCGTCCACCAAATGGCTGCACACAGTGGATACTCTGACGACGGCGGACCGCCCGGCCTATATCTACGACGCGGTTGACGCGGCCCACAGCGCGCTTCTGGCCCACGGGGACCAGACGCGCGACAATGTGATAGTGGTGTTGACCGACGGAAGCGATGGCGGGTTCATTATTGTTGACCCGGCCAGAGCCGAGATCTGCGGAGCAGGCATCGACAGCGCGCCCGGTGAGGTGTGCAGTCCGGTGTTCGATACGATTACGGTAGACCCAGCCGGGTTGGTGCCCTGTCCCCCGGATATGGCGGTGCGCCCCGGCGAAGTGTGCGACCCGGTGAGAGTGGCCACCGTTGGCGAGACCGTCACGGCGTACCATCCGGTTAATCCCAATGAGGTGGAGCCCTGTCCCGACAGGTTGGGCGGTCCCAGCAATTTCTGCGTTGACATCATCTCCGGCTACCAGCCCTTCAACCCCGAGGCGGTGCAGCCATGCCCGGAGGGACTGAACGAACCGGGCAAGGCGTGCGTAGATTCCAGGAGCGATCGTACCGAGGACGAGCTGTTGGCGATACTGGCCCGCAGCGACGTGCATAACCTGCGAGTGCACGCCATCGGGCTGGGCAATCAAGTCGAACACAACGTTCTGAAGCTGCTGGCCGAAGCGACCGAGGGCGAGTACATCTACGCCGGGCAATAGAGCCGTCACATCATCGCCGGCCGGCGGAGGCCGCGCATTGGCCCGTATAACGCGGCTCAGCCTCGTCAACTACCGCAATTTTCGCGAAGTCGATTTCGCGCCGCCGGCGGGGGTGTCGGTGTTCCACGGTGGCAACGCCCAGGGCAAGACGTCCCTGCTGGAAGCGGCGTACACTCTGGCCGTGGGCCGCTCTTTCCGCACGGAACGCGAGCGGCAGGTGCTCAACTTCGACGCGGCCCGCGACGGCGCGGCGGCCTACATCACCGGAACCGCCTGCGTCGATGGGCAATCGCTGATGGTGGTGATCGGCTACCGACCGACGGCGCGGGAGGCCGGGGCCAACGGAGGCAGTGAAGCCAATGGCCCCGAACAGGCGACACTGCCGCCGGTGTCCAAGCAGATACGTGTGAACCGCCAACCGGCCACTGCGTCCGGCCTGGTTGGGCGAATTGCCGCTTCGCTGTTCTCGGTGGATGACCTGGACCTGGTGCTGGGATCGCCGGCGCACCGCCGACGCTATCTGGACGTGCTGATCAGCCAGGCGGACCGGTCGTACCTGCAAGCGCTGCAACGGTTCCAGGCCGCCCTGCGGAACCGGAACGGGTTGTTGCGCCGGAGGAGGGACGGGCACGTCGATCCTGAAGAGCTGGAGTATTGGGATGAGCAACTGGTCCAGTCGGGGGCCGCAGTGATTTTTGTGCGATCCGAGGCGCTGGCGCGGCTGTCCGTTTTTGCGCGCCGGCAACACGGCGAACTGGGCGAACCGGGGCAGGACCTGGCGCTGGAATACCTGCCCAGCGTGGCGCCGGGGGAGGACATAGAGGACACCGCCGCTGCGTTTCAGCGGGAGTTGCAACGTGGCTCGGCGCGGGAACAAGCCACCGCGGTCACGGCGGTGGGGCCGCACCGGGACAACTTTGCGATGTACGTCAACGGCCGGGACGCGGCGGCGTTCGCGTCCCGGGGCGAGGCCCGCACCATCGCGCTGGCGCTGCGGCTGGCAGAGGCGGAATACCTGGCGGAAACGCGGGGCGATGATCCGATCATCCTGCTGGACGACGTGTTTTCGGAAATGGACGACGGACGGCGGGAGAGGGTCTTGCAAAAGGTCGCCCGGTATCGCCAGACTCTGATCACCACCACCAACGTGGGGCCGGTTCGCGCGGCCCTGGGCGCTGGCGCGACCTACTTCAGGGTGGCCGATGGCGCGGTGACCCGTGAAGAATGAAGACGGCTGCGGGCATTCGTCAGAAGCAGGATTTACGGGATTTTAGGATTGGACAGGATTCGGAGGTCTCCATCACAGAACGGTTCCAATCTTGGAAATCCACAAATCATGAAAATCCTGATTCTGACGAAATTGGATTGCTATGAATACTGAAACGATAACCGCCGCCGCTCAAATCCTGGCCACCGCCGAGTACGCAATTGCGCTGACTGGCGCTGGCCTCTCGGTGGAGAGCGGGATACCTTCGTTTCGCGGGCCGGACGGGCTGTGGACCAAGTACGGGCAGCCCAGCAACCTGTCGTACCGGGTGTTCTCTCGGGACCCGCAGGACTGGTGGGAGAAGCGGCTGAGCGACGAGGTGACGCCGGGGAACCCCACCTATGAGCTCAAAGAGGCGGTGGACAACGCCCAACCCAATCCGGGTCACGTCGCCATCGCCGAGCTGGAAAGCGCAGGCATCATAAAGGCGGTGATCACGCAGAACGTGGACGACCTGCACGGCAGGGCGGGCAGCCGGAACCTGCTGGAGATCCACGGCAACCGCAACTACCTGCGCTGCATCGGGTGCGGCTGGCGGCGGCCACGAGCGGAGCACGCCATCACCGACGTGCCGCCAGTGTGCCGGGAGTGCGGCGGCATCATCAAGCTGGACACGGTGATGTTCGGGGAGCCCATCCCGCGAGGCGTGCTGGAAGCCTGCTTCGAGGAAACGCAGCGTTGCGACGCGATGGTGCTGGTGGGCACGTCGGGAGCGGTGAATCCGGCGGCGCAGCTGCCGCTGGTGGCGCGGGAACGAGGGGCCAGGATCATCGAGGTTAACCCCGAACCGACGCAGCTTACGGCCGCGGCTGACGTGGTGGTAACGGGGCCGGCCGGCGAGATGCTGCCGCTGATCGTGCAAGCGCTGTCGGACATCGAGAAGAACTGATAACCCGGCGACGGACGTATCGGCAACCATGCTAGAGACCGTGAACCAATGGCTCCTGGAGTTCGTGGCTGCCGCGGCCTCGATCGGGCTGGAGTGGCATGACCTGCTGGTGAGCCTGGCGATTGTGGCCGGTTCGGTGTTATTCGCAGTGCTGTTCAGCCGGATCCTGTTCCGGTTGATGCTGCGGGCGGCGAGCCTGTTCCCCGGCGACCTGGATGACCACCTGGTTGCCACGGCAAAGGGACCGGTGACGGCGTACATAATCCTGTTGGGTGTGTACCTGGCGATAAAAATACCGCTGGAGTTGCCGCATGCCATCGACGCCGTTGTGGATCGGGTCTTCTCGGTAGCCGCGATATGGGTCGGCGCGTACATGATCAACGCAGTGGGCACCAGCGGGCTGACGTGGCTGCAGGATTACCTGGCGAGCACGCCGGCGGCCAACACGAGCAGCTGGGCGCTGCCCCTGGCGCGGCGCAGCCTGCTGCTGATCGTCGCGGTGATGGCGATCATGGTGTCCCTGGACGTGCTGGGCATCAACATCACGCCGCTGATCGCCGGGCTGGGCATCGGCGGGCTGGCAGTGGCGCTGGCCATACAGCCGACGCTGAGCAACCTCTTCGCGGGCACCTACGTGATCACGGAAGGGGTGGTCAACCCAGGAGACTATATCGACATGGAGGGTGGCGTCAGTGGCTACGTGGTGGACGTGAACTGGCGCAGCACCCGCTTGCGCACGTGGGGAAACAACCTGGTGATCATTCCCAACGCGCGGTTCGCCGAGACCGTCATCACGAACTACAGCAAGCCGGACGAGCACGTCAACGTGTACCTGACCTGCGGGGTGGCCTACGAGAGCGACCTGGGACGGGTGGAGCAGGTCGGGCACGAGGTGATGGAGCAGGTGCTGGCCGAGCATCCCGGGGCCGTGGTGGATTACGGGGCCTATTTCGGGTACGAAAACTTCGGCGAGAGCAACGTGGACTTCTGGCTGTTCGTGCAGGCGAATGACCGGCTGGCCAGCTTTGAGGTTCGCAGCGAACTGATCAAGCAACTGCACGCCCGGCTGACCGAGGAAGGGATCACGATCAATTACCCGGTGCGGACGCTGCACTTCCCGGACGGGTGGAACCCTGAGGACGGAACGCCGTTGCCGCCGCAGGCCCCAAGCGTGCGACGGCCGGCGATATCGCATTCGCGGGCGGCGACCGCGGAAGATACACCCGGCGGCGGGGACGGGCCGGACGTGTAAGAGGGCGTCAAAAAGACAGAGGGCGGGCCACGCCAAAGGATGGGCGGAACCGGATTTGCATAAAAGTCATCATTAGTCATGACAAACAACCCGTTTGATCACACATAGTTATATGAAAGTGATTATAATAGCTGGCATATTTGATAAGGGTTCCGGTATGCCCACGTGTCCTTCTATCGGCGACATCCTCAACTGGCACTGGCAGTCGCGGTGGCACTGGCAGCCGCCATCCTGGCGCTGGCCTGGCACGCAGCCAGGCCAGCCGGCGCCCAGGACGGCAGCGCGGGCCCTCCAGACAGGCCCGGCGCACTGCGAATTTCGACCGAGCAAGGCTCCCTGGACGTTTCGCTGACTTGGAACGGCGTCGAGCGTGCCGCCTCCTACTGGGTGCGCTGGCGAAAATCCGGCCGGGGCAACAACTTGAACGACGGCGTGCGGGTGGAATCCCCGTCGGCGGACATCACCCTGGAGTCCTACGGTCAGTGGGTGGTGCGGGTGCAAGCCTGCAACGACTCCGGCTGCGGCAAGCCCAGGGCGCAGAAATTCGATGTCGAACCCGAACCCGAACCCGACCACACTCCCACTCCTACCCCCGAACCCACGCCCACTGCAATACCAGCCCCCGCCCGGCCTTCCGGGCTGCGCGTCGCCGCTGAACCGGGCTCCCTGGACGTGTCTGCCAGTTGGGACGATGTCTCCGGCGCCGCCTCCTACTCCGTGCGCTGGCGGCCGGCGGGCGATGGCCAACTGAACGAAGGAGTGCGGGTGCAGACCTCCGGCGCAGACTTCACCGTAAACGACTACGGCCAGTGGGTAGTGCGGGTGCAAGTCTGCAACGACTCCGGCTGCGGGGAACCCAACGCGCGAAAGTTCACGGTGCAAACAGCCCCTGAGCCAACGCCCACCCCCGAACCCACGCCCGTGCCGGTAAACCTGCGCGTGGCCCCGTCGCTGAACGACGAAGGTCAATCCCGGCCCAAAGCTTTCACCGCATCCTGGGACCCGATTCCAGACGCCTCTTCCTACACGCTGCGCTGGCAACGGTACGGCGCCGAACCCCAGTCCGTGAACCAGCTGACCACCGGCGCCGAGCAAACCAGCGCCGACTTCACCGTGTCTGACGATGGCGCGTATAACGTGCAGTTGAAGGGCATAGGCAGCGACGGCGTTGTCGGCGCGGGCAACGGTGATATGCAGGTGAAATCCCAACGCGCGGGCCATTTGCACTTCTTCCGGACAGTCGCCCCATACCATGGCTGCCAGTTCGCAGGGGGAATTGGCCTTGAGGGGGACCCCGTCAGCGGCGGCCTGGAACTGAGATGGAGCGGCGATAGCAGCGCGATTGACAAGTACCAGTACCAGTTCTGGCGGGCCCAGCAGTTCGCATCAGAGAGCTCCGACTGGACCGACATCCCCGGCGGCGGTGACGTTGCCTCCTACACGTTCACCGGCCTGGAAAACGGGAAACCCCACTTCATTGCGCTGCGTGGGGTGGCAACCGAGGAGGAGATCGACCGCCTGGATTGCGCGAGGTGGAGCATCTCCGTTACTCCTACCGACCCCAGCATCCCGGCCCTCACCGGCTTCGAAGCCGACCTCGTACCCAACAAGAGCCGGCAGGTCAAGCTGTCTTGGGACGACCCCGGCGACAGCACCCTCACCTATCAATACAATTATCGGACCTCTGCCCGCGTAGTGGATGAACCGGTGTGGACCGCTATCTCCAGCTCCGATGTCACTGCGGGGGACGGCAAACTGTCCTACACCGTCGCAGGAGTGCGGTGTGGGCAGAGCTCCTTTTTCAAGATACGCGCCAAGGGTGGCGACGCTGTCGGACCTCACACCTACCTGTTTTACATAGAATCCGGCATGTATGGCACTGACACCGCCGACACCCTGACCGGCGATGACGGCAGGGATTGCATTTACGGACAGGGCGGCGATGACACGCTGAGCGGCGGCGCCAGCGACGATCTGCTGCACGGCAATGTCGGCAACGACACCCTCAACGGCGGCGACGGCAATGACACGCTGGGCGGCGGCGAGGGCACAGACACTCTCAACGGCGGCGACGGCAATGACACGCTGGGCGGCGGCGAGGGCACAGACACCCTCAACGGCGGCGGCGGCGATGACACGCTGGACGGCGGCCCAGGCGCCGACGCCCTCAACGGCGGCGACGGTACGGACATAGCGCGATATATCTCGTCCCAGGACAAGGTGAGCATCAATCTGGCCACCGGGGTACACACCGGCGACGCTGAGGGCGACACCTTCAACAGCATCGAAATCATCGGCGGTTCCCACAATCATTTCGACACCCTGATTGGCGACGACGCGGACAACGTTCTGTGGGGCTATGGCGGCAACGACAAACTGGAAGGCGGCGCTGGCGCAGACCGGCTGAACGGCGGCTCAGGCTACGACTACGCGGTTTACACTGACTCAGACGCCGCAGTGACCGTCAACCTGGCCACCGGGGTTGTCAGTGGCGGCCACGCGCAGGGCGACACCTACGTGAGTATCGAAGGCGTAATGGGTTCTGCCCATGACGACACATTGACCGGGGCAGCCTCCGGCACCGCTACCCTCTTCGGCGGCGGCGGCGGCGATACCCTGCTCGCTGGCGGCGACGGCGACCACAATCTGCATGGCGGCGACGGCGGCGATGCTCTGACCGGCCTCGGCGGTGATGACGATCTCTACGGCAACGCTGGCAACGACACTCTAGCCGGTGGGGCGGGGGATGACAGGTTCTACGGTGGCCCCGGCGCCGACTCCATGGACGGCGGCGACGGCAACGACACGGCAGTGTACTATCGGGATGTCGCCGCCGCCGCGGTGACCGTCAACCTGGCTACCGGGGTTGGCAGCGGCAGCGATGCCCAGGGCGACACTCTCGTCAATATCGAAAATGTTAGCGGCTCGGAGCATGACGACACCATCACCGGTGACGACTCGCGCAACTTCTTATATGGCTTTGATGGCAGCGACCTTCTAAAAGGCGGCGGCGGCGGCGACTGGCTGAAGGGTGGTGAAGGCAACGACCGTCTCTTCGGCGGCTCCGGCAACGACGTGTTCTACTTCAGGAATGGAGACAATGGGGAAGACGTCATCGAGGACTACCAACTCGGCCCTGCCGGGGGCGTAGGCGAAAGCATCCTTGTCTGCTACAACGTCCGTGAATACGTCAGGTTTTCCGGCAAGGACGTGGGTTCCGACCACGTCATTACCATCGCAGGCAGGACCAGTGGCGCCTATCAAGGATCAATCACGCTGAAGGGGATCACCAGCCAGTCTCCCAACTTCCAGAACCTCATCATCTACCCGGACTACACCTGCCGATAGCAGGAGCAGGGGCCGCCGACAATCGCCCCGTCATTCCCGAAAAAGCCGAAGACCCTCGGCGTGGCCGGTCCCAGCTGGACATTGTACGTTTAAGCGGCGCAGGCGAGGGAATCGATAAGCCGAGAACGCAAATCGGGAACAGAGTTTTCCCTCATGCGTACCCGGTTTCCTCAAATCTGTCATTGCGAGAAGCGAAGCGACGTGGCAATCCCGTTGGTGTAGCGACGGTCCTGGCCTCGACGAGATTGCCACGCTGCGCTCGCAATGACAAAGCGGGTACGCGTGAGGGTCCGCACTGGCCGACGACACGCCCGACGGCGGTGGGGACGGGCCGGACGTTTAGCGAGACTGCCGGCAGGTTTCGCCGCAAATGAACGCGGAGACAGCGGCTACGATGGGCGGCACACCCCCGACGAACAAGGGGGAGTGGCTAAAGGGCACACTTACATATCCAAAAGCGCCGGCGACGAGAAAAGCGCCGGCCAAAGCGCCAATCAGCGCTATCACCCCGGCAATGACGGCAGAGCCGGCGCGGGCGTCGAATTTGCGGCGCGCCGTATATCCGGCCGCTCCGCCACTGATAACCACTATGACCAGACTCACGGCAGTTTGCCAGGGGTCGCCGAATACGATCAACTGAGTACCGAGCGTGCCGGCGACGTAGGCGCCAACGCCAACAATGGCGAAAAACCAGGCTTCCCGCCGGTTGGGCGTGATCGCGACAAACAGGACGCCAACGATCAACGCGACAACGACGGCGAAAAGAACGGATAGAGGCGCATCAACGTAGCCTATCCACCGATGGGAGGAAGGGACAAGGCCAAGCCTCATTGCGATTGCGGCGCAGAGACCGACGCTGGCTATGAGAAAGCTCAACTCAACAACGGAGGGCCGGGAGCGCCCCGGGAACGCTGGCGCGTATTGCTCTGGCAGAGCCCGGCCCGAGGCCCCGGTCCGCTCCGTCAACCGCGCCGCGATGACGGCTGCAATCGGCGGAACACCTCCCAAGGTGAGCGCAAAAGGCACGACGTTCAGTTCACTGCGGCTGCAACTAACTCCAAAAAAGCCGATGCACAGGTCGTAGTTGGCCCAGAATGCTATCACCACGATGCAGGCCGAAACGCCGATGGCAAGAGCCGCTATTGTTGTGATGGCGGCAGAACCGGCTTGGGAGTCAGGCTCCATACGGGTAACGGCATAGGTCAGCCGGCCGCCGGCCACGGTGATGACCAGAGCCACCACCAAGGGCCAGATGAACAAGAACCACGCTCCAAATCCGGCGGCAAGATAAGCGGCTACGCAAGTTGCCGTCAGCAGCTTGGCACGGCGCAAGTTGGGCGCCAGCAGGAGGAATGCCAAGCTGATAGTGAGAGCAACGCCGCCGGCGAGCAGCACTGCGGTTAGGACCGCGCCGGGGCCTTCGCTTTTATCGGCAAAACCGGTACAGCTGCCCGACAGCGTGGCCGCGCTCAGCGCAACGACTATCGCCAACGGAAGCAGCCGCCGGCGGGATACCGTTGGCGGCTGCTCTTCCGGAGGTCCTACTTCGCCGTCGTCGTTCAGCGCGACAATCCGTAGGCCGTTGCCTGCAACCTGGCGTCGCCGGTGGCGTTGAGGCGCTGGGTGATGCTGTCGATGAGGGAGCCGACGGCGGTCTCGCCCCAGAACCAGGTGTGGACGTCCGCCTCGCTGTCGCTGGGACGCTGGGCCATGCGGGCCTCGTAGCAGAAAGCCTTGAGGTCGTCGGCGCAGTAGCGGACGAACTGGGGCACGGACACGTCGGCGGGGCGCTCTTCCATGTCAGCGTCGTCGCTCTGGGCGTAGGCTTCGAGGAAGCGGATGATGCCGCGGAATCGGCGCTGGGGGATGCCGGTGACGCCCACGGCGGTGCGGCCGCGCTGTTCCTGCCAGCGCTCGTAGTAGCCGCGCAGGGCAGTGATCTCGCCGGCGGCGTCGAGTGGCCTGGAGTCGACGGGCTTGTCGGCGTCGCCGTTGGCGGATGCAGTCACCTCGGATGCCTGGGGCAGTCCGATGGGGCCGGCGTCCTCGGGATAATCGGCCAGGACGGGGCCGGATTCGGCGTCCAGCGTGTCCAGGGCGGCGGCCAGGACCTGGTGCTGGAAATCGGGGTCGTCGGGTTTGCCCATGGTGTAGCCGAAGTAGAAGGGCACCCAGAGGGCGCGGGGTGGGCGGACGCGCTCGGCGTGTTCCCGCACCAGGGCGATGGCAACGGTGGTCAGGCCGGCTTCCTCGAAGACCCGGGCAAGCACGCTCACGGCGTGGGTGCAGAGGGGTCAAGTGGGGGTCAGCAGCACGAGGTCGACGCCTTCGGCTTTGAGGCGTTGGGCGACCTCGGGTCCGGTTTGCTCGGCGACGACGGTGCAGTCGCGGAGGGCGCCCATGAAGGAGTAGTGGTTGGGTGCGACGGAACCGATGACGCCGCGCTCGGCCAACTCCCGCACACGATCCATGGGGAAGGTGATGTTGATGTCGCGGTAGATGGCGGTGCGGTCGAAGCCGATGCTGAAATGGCTCTGGACGATGTCGGCGGCATCGGAGTCGCTGGGGATGACCCGGTAGGTGGACTCCCCGCCGGGATGGTCGCGGTTGAAGGGCTTGTCGTCGCGCAGGTGGAGGCCGGCGGTGGTGACGATGGCGGCCCTGCTTTGCGACAGGGGCTTCGATAGCGGCGACCAGGGGGCGCCGTCGGCTTCCATGCAAGGGAAGAACTGGAGCATCTGGTGCTGGACTTCGGACAGGATGGACAGGCGGGGCATCGATAATCTCCCTGTGGGTTAGTCGTCGGCATCCACCATTTGAGGATGCCTTCTGAACACTGCTACGCCGTCCTCATCATGAGTGTGATCGAGGATCGCGTTTTCAAGGCGGGCGCCGAGGTTCTGGATGGCGAGCAGCACCTTCTCGTTGCTATCGTCGATTTTCCTTTCCAGGCGTCCAACTTCGTCGCCAATTTGTTTTTCCAAGCGTCCAACTTCGTCGCCAATTTGCTTTTCCAGGCGTCCAACTTCGTCGCCAATTTGCTTTTCCAGCTTGTCGCTGGTTCTATCGAGGTCATCGCGGGTAACGAAATTGCCGATCCTGATGCCTGCGGCGATCATGATACTGATTAGCGTAGTGATGCCCACCACTGCGGCGATCACGATACCGGTAAGCTGCCAGAGAGTGAGCGTGATTTCCATTTTTCGGTACCTTCTCTATTGACGTAAGGCAAGGATGATTACGCGCGTTCTTGCGTTTGCCCGGCCAACGTCAATATATCATCGTCAGCAGGTAGCGGATGAAATTGCGGGCCTTGGCTCCATCGAAGGCCAACTCGCGGAACTCCATGAAATCCAACTGTGCGTTATCACGGAAGTCTTCAGCGTAGACGTAGTTCAGGGAGATCAGGTTGTCTCCTTCGTCCTCTGCCAATCGTTCTACTGTTTTGCGTAAGAACAGGCGGGTGCCGTCGCAAGTCCACCCGCGATGAACGGCAACTGCCATCACCGCCTGGACGGTTGATTCCCAAAGCGCTGTAGATGCCGGCAAGTGTTTGCGCTCACCGAATTTGCGGTCTGATTCGGCCAGCAACTCCCACGCTTTGCGGGCGTGATCGGATGCTGCGATGTATGTCGCTTCGGTGGCCATGCAAGGTGCCTGAGCGAGTTTGCAGAGGCGAAAACATCCGCCCCTGCGGTCTCACATTAGTCGAACATGATGGCGCCGCGGCCGATTTCGCCGCGGTCGAGGTCGTCGTACGCCTCGTTGATCTGGTCGAGGGTGTAGTGGCGGACAACCAGGTCGTCGAGGTTGAGCTTGCCGGACTGGTAGAGGTCGACCATGACGGGCATGTCGGTGCGGGAGCGGGCGGAGCCGTAGTAGGAGCCGCGCAGGGTCTTCTCGTTGCGCACCAGGTCGACGGCGTTGATGCCGGCCTCCTGGCCCCAGGGAGCGATGCCGACGACGGTGACGACGCCGCGCTTGGCGGCCATGTCGTAGGCGGCCTTGGTGGTGTCGCCGCTGCCGAAGACCTCGAAGGTGTAGTCGGCGCCGCGGCCGCCGGTGAGTTGCTTAACCTGCTGGACGGGATCCTGGTCGGCGGCGTTGACGGTGTGGGTGGCGCCGAAGCGCATGGCGAACTCAAGCTGGGCTTCGCGGATGTCCACGGCGATGATCTGGGCCGCGTTGGCCAGGGCCGCGCCCATGATGACGTTGAGGCCCACGCCGCCGCAGCCGATGACGGCGACGGTGCTGCCGGCCTTGATCTCGGCGCTGTAGAGGGCCGCGCCGACGCCGGTGGTGACGGAGCAGCCGATCATGGCGGCCTTGTCCATGGGCACCGGACTGGACACGGGCACGACGCCGGTTTCAGGCAGCACGGCGTACTCGGCGAAGCAGGCAACCTTGCCCATGTGGTGGATGTCCTGGTCGCCGGCATGGAGGCGGGTCGTGCCGTCCAACAGGTTGGCGCCGGTGGCCGCGTGCAGGTCGCAGAGGTTGCTGTGGCCCTCAAGGCAGGAGCGGCAGCGTCCGCAGGCGGGGACGAAGGAGAGGATAACCTGGTCGCCCTCGGAGGCGAGGGTAACGCCCGGGCCGGTCTGGACGACGGTGCCGGCGCCCTCGTGTCCGAGGACGACGGGGATGGCGATGGGGGCGTCGCCGTGCATGAAGTGGCGGTCGCTGCGGCAGATGCCGGCGGAACCGACCTTCACCAGTACCTCGCCGGCCTTCGGCTCGTCAAGGTCGACCTCGCAGATATCGAGAGGCTGACCAACTTCCCACAATACGGCAGCTTTAACCTTCAAAACGAGTCCCTCCTGGAAGTGACGGCGCGGGTGGTCGCGGTTCGCGATGCGCCGGGTACGGATAGTTCGACCATTGTAGATTACGGGGCGGGATACGGCTAGGGCGGGAGAGCCTACGGGCGGCGGGCGCTGGTTGTCCGAGCGGAATTTACCAGGATGCACAGGATGTAAGGGATACACAGGATAGGTCGAATGCAGGTCAGAAGCGGCAAAGGACGCATCAAGGACCTTGTGGGTGTTAGATTCCGATGGAGAGTCGGTACTCTATAGCATGGGACCGCGATGCGACAGGACAGTGGCGTAGCAATGTCAGAGGGGACATGAGCCAGGCGATGGAGCGCGTGGTAGTGGTCGGGACAAGTTGCTCCGGCAAGACGACGCTGGGGCGGCAGTTGGCGCGGGCGCTGGGAGCGCCCCACGTTGAGTTGGATGGGATCCGCTGGATGCCCGGCTGGCAACTCCGACCCATGGATGAGGTCCGGCGGATGGTCGGCGAGGCGGCGGCGGCGGAACAGTGGGTGATGGACGGCAACTACAGCGCGGTGCGGGATATAGTCTGGGGAAGGGCGACGACCGTCGTCTGGCTGAACTACCCCTTCCGGGTGGTGCTGTGGCGTTGCCTGAGCCGTACCATCAGGCGAGCGATAACCCGGGAAGTGCTGTTCTCAGGCAATCGGGAGAGCTTCAGGATGTCCTTCCTCAGCCGGGATTCCATCATCCGGTGGGTGATTTCGTCTCACGGACCGCTGCGGCGAGAATACCGGCGCGTGTTGGACGGAGGGGAGTTCCCGCACCTGCGGGTGATCGAACTGCGGGGTCCGGCGGAAGCGGAGGCGCTGGTGGCATCGCTTGGCGAGGTGTGAGGACCATCTGCGTCATGACCACATAAGCCTGTTGTGGGAGAGGCGTCCTTTCACATGTCGACTTGAGGGCACAAACCAGATTACCGTTCGGGTTCTTCCAGTTCGAATTGGAATTCACCTTGGATTGGGGCAGCCGTGTAAGCTCTCTGAAACAAGCGTTCAAACTCGGTCTTATCGGTAGAAGCTCGCATGAGAGCCATAACGCCCGCAATTTGCGTTTTGAAATGTTCCAACCCCATTTCCTTTGTCAGGAATTGATGATGTTTCCTTTTACGCTGCCAGTGCGAATCCTGAGGATTGGATTCATCGAGAGCCGTGAGGACGCCCTCAGGTAGTTGTTGGTATATGTATTTGCGGATTAACTTGCCAGCATAGCGCGGGCCTTGCATGGTCTCAGAAAGGTCCCACCCCCAGAGACGATACAGCTCCTTCGTGAACTCGACGGGAACTGTCTTTACCCAAGGTCGATGCTCTGGCAACACGTAGGCTTCAAGAATACGTTGCAGTTCGTTATGCGGACGAAGTGCTTGGAATCCAGTCGCCTCGTCGACCAAAGCAATCATCGCTACGTTCTCTAAAGCAACGATCAGTCGGCGTGCAGCTTGGGCAACGTGACGTTGGCTGGGAGCAAGCGCCCCTGCATCTTCCGCATCGACGTAAACCCTACAGACTAGTGGCAAGGTCTCCGCGGGCAGGCCGTAGGCAATGCCTTGGCTGTGTCCCGCCACCAACGGCTTGAAAATGATCGACTGACTCATTGACCTGAGAGATTCGTCGATGAACGGCGCGAGGTTGCGAGGACGGAGAATAGCAGGCAGCTCCCCAGTTGATGCACCTTCGCCACCTTTGGCAGCTCTGGCGCGTCCCAAAGCCAAAAGGACACCTTGCTGGGTTAGCACTCGTGCCCCATTGTCTAAGACAGCGCAGGAAATGATATGGTCCTGAAATGCAAGTTCCCCTTGTGCGACGGCCCATCGCATCTCCTTTTCGTCTGCTTTATTCCATCGCGCTAAGGCAGCTTGTCGATTGGCGGCGCTAAGTTCCTCCTTGCTCATGTTAGCCGCCCGAGCGCGGCCACCCTTAGACGCGCCTCTACGAGAAAGTTCTCGAGCATGGTTGCTGATGTCGTCGACCATCACTGCCCTCCTTCCGTGCACCAGATTTGGAAAAGCATACCAACACGACTATGCATGGGTCAAGTACATGGCCGACTTTGCATAGCAGTATGGCGAAACGGGGGATGTCGGGGTTATAGCGAGTGATGGAGGTATGCTAGACAGTGGGGATTGGCGGCTGACTTGCCGTCAAAGGGGAGATGACTGATGCGACTGAAAGTCCGCATATCTCGGATAATCGGCTTGCCACCAAACACATCCGGACTGGCGGTGATTCTCTCGAGCAATTCCTGGTTAGTTGGCATGATGTTCCTTCAAACCGCAGCTTGGACGGGCACCGCGCCGGCGAGATTGCCGCGCTGCGCTCGCAATGACAGGGGATGCGGATCAGAGGCGAGTTTATGCGGTTTGCACGCCGGCCGCCGCTTGCAGGCCCAGCTCCTCTATCGACTGTTCGCGCATGATGAATTTTTGGACTTTGCCGGTGACGGTCATGGGGAACTCGTCGGTTAGCTTGACGTAGCGGGGGACCTTGTAGTGGGCGATGCGGCCGCGGCAGAAGTCGCGGATTGAGTCCTCGGTGGCGTCGGCGTCGGGCTTGAGGCGGACCCAGGCCATGACCTCCTCGCCGAAGCGCTGGTCGGGGACGCCGATGACCTGCACGTCGTCGATCTGGGGGTGGGTGTACAGGAACTCCTCGATCTCGCGGGGGTAAATGTTCTCGCCGCCGCGGATGATCATGTCCTTGAGGCGGCCGGTGATCTTGTAGTAGCCGTCCGCGTCGACGGTGGCCAGGTCGCCGGTGTGGAGCCAGCCGTCGGCGTCGATGGCGTCGGCGGTGGCGTCGGGCATGTTGTAGTAGCCCTGCATCACCATGCTGCTGCGGGTCTGGAGCTCGCCCTGCTGGCCGTGGCTGACTTCAAGGTCGGTTTCGGGGTCGACCAGGCGGACCTCGACTTGGGGAAGGACCTTGCCCACGGTGGAGACGCGGCGCTCGATGCTGTCGTCGGCGAGGGTCTGGGTGATGACCGGCGAAGCCTCGGTGAGGCCGTAGGCGATGGTGATGCGCTGGGCGCCCATGCGGTCGATGACCTCGCGCATGACCTCGATGGGACAGGGTGAGCCGGCCATGATGCCGGTGCGCAGGGAACCGAGATCGAACTGGGCGAAATCGGGGTGGCTGAGCTGGGCGATGAACATCGTCGGGACGCCGTGGACGGCGGTGCAGCGCTCGTCGGATATGGCCGTGAGGGTCTGGAGCGGGTCGAAGTGCTCGGCGGGGATGACCATGGTGGAACCGTGGACGACGCAGTTCAGGGTGCCCATGACGCAGCCAAAGCAGTGGTAAAAGGGCACGGGGATGCAGAGGCGGTCGCGCTCGTCCATCTCCATGCAGTCGCCGACGTGGAGGGCGTTGGAGACGATGTTGTGGTGGGTGAGGGTCGCGCCCTTGGGGTTGCCGGTGGTGCCGGAGGTGTATTGGATGTTGATGGGGTCATCGGGGCCGCACTGGACCTGGCGGGCGTGGAGGTCGGCGGGACTCACCTGCTCGGATTGGGTCAGCAGGTCGCTCCAGCGCCACATGCCTTCGGGCGTCGGGGCGTCGGTCTCGTCGTGGGGCGGGATGAAGACGAGGTCACGGAGGTACGGGAATGTCGCTGAGTTCAACTGCCCGGGGGTCGTTTCGAGCAACTCGGGGATGAGCTCGTTGACCATGGCCACGTAGTCGGAGGTGCGGAAGCGGCCGATCAGTACGAGCGCGGTGAGCTGGGATTGTTCCAGCAGGTAGGCCAGCTCGTGGGTGCGGTAGGCGGGATTGACGTTGACCAGGACGGCGCCGATCTTGGCGGTGGCGAACTGGGTGAGCACCCACTCGGTGTAGTTGGTGGCCCAGATGCCGACGTGCTGGCCCTTTTCGATGCCGATAGCCATCAGGCCGCGGGCGACGCGCTCAACCTCGGCGTGGAACTCACGATAGGTGAACCGGTCGCCAGTGGCGGTGTGGACGAGAGCCTCGCGGTCGGCGTAGCGGTGGGTCTGCTGGTCGAGGATGTCGCCGATGGGGAGGCGGGTATCGATGCTGGTGGCCACGGCAGCACCTCCTGAGGGGGGATTATGGGCATTTCGTTCGCGTGAGATCGGCGTGGTTCCGAATGATCGTCGATTACCGGGCTATTGTAGCGTTTTTGCGATCCAGCCATGCGCAAAGGGACCGAGAGATCGTCTTTCCGTTCTCAACAAAAAGGGCAGCACGGTGCACCGTGCTGCCCGGTTCGGTGTGCGTAGACGCTAGTGGTCAGGATTTAGCGTCCAAGTCCTGAGCGGAAGGCTTGGATTCGGGCGGGAGCTTACCGCCTGGGGGTTTCCCGGGAGGCCAAGGCTTGGGTCCACCCTGGCGAACCACCATGCCATCGAATGGGCGGGCTTTGCGCCAATCAATCTCTGGTGTTGCTTGCTGCAATCGATTTTTATGTTTGCGATTTTTGGAAGTCATAGGCCGCAGCCTGGAAGCGCTAAATTTTTCAATCACCTATGACTATATCGTATACCGTGGAGGCCGTCCAGCCTGGAGCCGAGCGCGAACCTTCGAAGTACTCCGAATTGGAAAAGTACGAGTACAGCAACACCGTCCGGACGTCGCGGGAAATTATGAATTCACCAGTTTCATAGTGTGTTTCACCGGGTTCTATGGTCAAGACTTGGGTATCGGATGCCCTCGGAAGCGCTTCGAGCTCGGGCCAATGGATCTCTGAAACATCGCCATCATCGCGATTGACGACCGTTTGGCTGTATAAAAAATTCAATCCCATCGTCATCAATTGGAGCGATTTGATACAACTTATAGAATGCTTCTCGGATTTCCACTCTGACATTGGAACTGTTTTGGAGGATTGCCGTTACGTTGATGTGTACGTAGCGGGTTCCGATGGGGCGGTGGATCCAGGTTTGGGTTACGGTCAGGTGCGGCTCGAAGTCGCGGAAGAGCTGCAGCTTGCGGTAAGCGAACGCCGCGCCGGCTATGACCACTACCGCGGTGACCACCGGCTGTACGACACCGACTACGACGCCGAAACGATCGATTGGTGTGACATCGAAGAGCCAGCGGTTGAGCAGAACGAGGGTGCCGACCACCGCGCCCGCGATGCTGACGACCAATAGGAGGTCGAGCGCGAGGCGACGGTACGGCCGCAATTGGCTCGGTAATGCGTTCAAATTGAACTCCGGCGAGACTCTCATCCCAGATGGACGATTCTAGCACCGGGGCGGGATGGGAGCGCGGAATCGGTGTCAATTCGTAGCGGTGGTTTTTGACACTGTGGGCGGTTAGGGGTAGCATATTCAGTCAGGATTTCTACTGGTAAACCGACCCCGGCGGCTGGTGATTGTGCAACGTAAACGCCCTTGCTGGGACTGAGCGCCGCCGAATGGAATGTTATTGATCTGACGCGCTGCAAGGCGGTCGGCGGACGCTACCGACACGTCCCTTTGCCCCGTTTCCTGGGAGAAGTATCTTGACTAGCCCTACCGCGAATACCGCCGACCGGCCCGATGCCAAGTCGCCGCTGTCCGGACCGGCAATCGTCCCCGAATTTGAGGCGGCGCTGACGCGGCTGTGCGCGATAGCGCGGCGGGGGCAGCGCGTCGACAGTTCGTTATACAACCCGTCGGAAGAGTGGATTGTAGCGAGGATGCCGATCTTCCAGGACCTGCCGGAGCAGACACGCTCGGAACTGCTCGCCGAGGCGCAGGCTCTGGAAGCCGAGGCGGCGGAAGCCAACGCGGCAGGGCGAGCTTCCAGCAAGGTGTGGCCGGAGACGGTGTTCCGGCTGGACAACGGGGGTCTCGCGTTTTTCAGCCAGTTGGGAGTGGTGCGCCGGCCGGACCTGACCCAGTATTTCGTGGAAGGATTCACGCGCAATCGGGACGCCCTGGCGTTCTCGGAAGAAAACCAGCGACTGTTCACGGAGGTATTCCACCGAGTTTGCGAGAAGATGGAGGCCCACTTCTCCAGCCCGAACCCTGATATGGAGAAAGGCATCGTGCAGACCGACCGGCAGATTTGCGACGCGCCAGGTCGGTCTTTTCATGCGCGCCAACTGCTGTTCGGCACGAGGTACATGCAGGCGCCCTACATGTGGCGGCGGCTGACCTTCGACCTGCCCCAGGAGCAATGGCAGGAGCCGCCCGACATCCTGGAGGTTTCGGTCCCCCACTGGATGGACGACCTGGATTTGGACGATGCTCTCAAGACGCAGTTGCGCGAGGCCGGAATCACTCAATTGGTATTCAAGGCGCCGACGCGGGGGCTGTCGCTGCACTTCGGGTTTGACTACGTGGGCGAGCACAAGATGGGCCCGCTGTCCATCGCCATGCACCAGGTGAAGCAGAAGAACGGCCTGGCGGTGCAGGCGGCGCTGAGCATGGCGCGAGTGCGCAAGCTGGACGGCGACATCGCCAACACGGCGCTGGTCACCGTGGGGCCGTCGCTGCACGGGAAGAGCACGCTGACCATCATGGTGGAGCTGGCCAACAGCGAGTTGGCCGGCGTGCTGAATCTGGACACTGACCCCGAGGAAGGGGTCTACCCGATGAACGACGACATCGTGCTGCTGCAGCCGCTGGAGGATCCCATCCCGAGCAATCGGAGCGGGCGGCGGGCGATGATCTCCCACGCCATTGACGGCACGGAGAACAACTTTTACGCCGTACCCTTTGGCCTGACGCGGGACGACGATCCGATCACCTACGACACGCTGCGGGGCGCGCCGGGCGTGACGTCGCCCGACGAGACGCTGGAAAACGTGCCCGTGCACGTGGACAGCCAGGAGCCCAACTACCTGGAAAATCCGGTGCGCAACATGCGGATGATCCTGTCGCGGCGCGGGCTCTTGCAGCGCAAGGGAGCGGCGGGGCTGATCTCGAAAATCACCGGGGGACGGTTGAGCGACTCGGTGCACGTGCCCATGGACAGCACGGACCGGGTTTTCTGGCAGGAGGTGATGCGGCAGAACACGGTGATACCGCCGCTGCGCCGGTTGAGTCTGGAGCAGTACATCAGGGTGTTGATGTACGGCGAGGCGGTGCAGATGGGCGCGGCGATCGGCGCCATTGGCCGGCCCTACGTGGAGTATTTCTCCGACCCGTTCATCATCGGCCTGGAGGACGAGAACGCCAACCTGCTGTACCACGTGCTGCAGCAACTGGCCTGGGGCGGGATGACGCAGGAGTACTATGCCTTCAACACCGGCGGGGTGGGCGCCGACAGCAACGAGGAAGCGTCGGGTTCGCGCTACCGGAAGATACCGCGCGAGCTGACGATGATGCTGCAGGAAGCGCTGCTGCGCAACGCGGTCAAGTTCGAATACGACGGCATGTTGCGGTCGGAAGTTGCGGTTGCCATCCTGGACGGGGAAGGCAATGAGGTGGTTGACCTGAGACAGGAATGGCTGCCGGTCAATATCTACGGGGAGGAGGACTATGCAGCGCGGGTGGTAGAGCTGATGCGTCGGCGGTACTACGGCCGTGACCAGCAGGACAAGGCGGGTATCCTGCGCTACACCAAGGTAGTGAACACGATTCTGGATATCACCGATGCGCCGGCTCCGGCCAACGAGCGGGAGTTGTCGTGGCTGCTGTCCTTCTATTGGTCGCTGGACCAAGCGTATGAGACGCTGGCAGAGACGGCGGCGCACCGTTCCGAAGGGATGCGGCCGGTGGCCTACCAGCTGCGGGAGTTGCAGCGGAAGTTCGACGTCGGGTCGGCCGGCGGTTTGTCGTTGGACGATGCTGCGCGACGGAGCCTGAGCGACTTGGGGTTGCAGTCCGGGTAAGGGAAAACGAGCCTGCCGAAGATATTGAAAGAGGACAGCAACCATGGATATTGGACAAATCATAACGGTGGTAGTGTTTGTCATCACCATCATTGGCGCAGTCCTCTATCTTCGCTCCGACGCCCGCGCGAACCGTCAAGAGTGGAAAACCGAACTGGCGGCGTTCAGGGCCGAGGTTAACGCGGCCATCAACAAGATCAGCGAGGAAATTGCTCAGCTCAACCAGCGCGTCACAGCCCTAGAAAACAAGGTTGACGCTCTGGAAAACAAGGTTGACTCCCTGGACGCCAAGTTCGAGGCCAAAATCGACGCTCTGGACGCCAAGTCCGAGGCCAAAATCGACGCTCTGGCCCAACAGATGCGCAGTAATCATCGGGAACTGCTGGTCCGTCTGGCTTTCCACCACCACGGCGATGGCCGTTATCCCGTAGCGCCGTCCGCCGACCTTGACCCAGCTGGCGATGACGAGTGACCCACTTTACACCTCATCCAATGGATAATCGACATGGCAGATAACAGTATTCAGGTCATTGGCGCCGTGCCTTCTCAGTACGCTGACGTGCTGAGCGACGGCGCATTGGAATTCGTTGCCGAGTTGCATCGGAACTTTGAGACCACGCGGCGGCGGCTGATGCAGGCTCGCGCCCGCCGGCAGTCGGAGATCGACGCCGGGGCGACGCCGGACTTCCTGACGGAGACGCGGGGCGTTCGCGAGGGTGACTGGCGGGTGCAGCCGGCGCCGTCGGACCTGAGCAACCGACGGGTGGAGATCACCGGGCCGTCGTCCAACCGGCGCATGGTGATCAACGCGCTGAACTGCGGGGCGCAGGTCTACATGACCGATTTCGAGGACGCCCACTCTCCGGCGTGGCTGCCCACGCTGGACGGCCAGGTGAACGTGCGCGACGCCTACCGTCGCACCATCAGCGACGAGGCGGCGGACGGTCGGCAGTACCGGCTGAAGGAGGAACTGGCGACGCTGTGCGTGCGGCCGCGTGGCCTCCACCTGATGGAGCGCCACATGCTGGTGGACGGCGAAGCCGTGGCCGGCAGTTTCTTCGATTTCGGCCTGACCGTATATCACAACCACGTGGCGCAGCAGAGCCACGGGACGGGGCCCTATTACTACCTGCCCAAGTTGCAGTCGCACCAGGAGGCGCGGCTCTGGAACGACGCGTTCAGGTATGCCGAGGAGCGGCTGGGCATCCCCCAGGGAACCATCAGCCCCACCGTGCTGATCGAACACATCCTGGCAGCGTTCGAGATGGAGGAGATCCTGTACGAGCTGCGGGAGCGTCCGGCTGGGCTGAACCTGGGCCGCTGGGATTACATCTTCAGCGTGATCAAGGTGTTCAACAAGCGTGCGGACATGGTGTTTCCCGACCGGGCGCAGGTGACCATGGCGACGCACTTCCTCACGTCGGCGGCGCAGTTGCTGGTCAACACCTGCCATCGCCGGGGCGCGCACGCGCTGGGGGGAATGTCGGCGTTCATACCGCGTCGGGATGATGCCGCGGCCAACGAGGCCGCCTTCGCGCAGGTCCGGTCGGACAAGCAGCGGGAGGCTGACCAGGGCTTCGATGGCGCCTGGATAGCCCACCCCGGGTTGGTGGAGCCGGTGCTGGACGTGTTCCAGTCTGCCTTTGCTACCGACAATCAGCTGTCGGTGATACCTGAGGTTCGGATCGCGCCGGACGACCTGCTGGCGGTGCCGGAAGGACAGATTACCGAGGCCGGTCTGCGCAACAACGTCAGCGTGGCGTTGCAGTACATTGACGCCTGGACGCGGGGGAATGGCGCGGTGGCCATCTACGGGCTGATGGAGGATGCCGCCACCGCCGAGATTTCCCGTTCGCAACTGTGGCAGTGGCTGAACCACGGCTCGACGCTGGACGACGGCCGCCCTATCTCGGCCGAGCTGTATCGCCAGGTGCGGGCCCAGGAAGCGGCCGCGCTGGTGGAGCAGCGGGGCCAGGAAAATCCGGGCGCGCTGGACAAGGCGGTGGAGTTGCTGGACGAGATCGTGCTGTCGGATGACTTTGTTGAGTTTCTGACGCTGCCGGGGTATCGGTATCTGGATTAAACGGGGTGACTGACATGGCAACCGCGGCCTCCGTCAAAGCTGCTGCCCTTCTTGCAAACGATGACGAGCTTTATTGCGACCTTCCCCATCCGGTGTGGGTCAACATCCGGCCCATCTTGGAATCGGTGGCCGGCAATCTTACGGACGAGGAGATAGACCAGTGGTTTGTCGGGTTCCACGAGCTCAATGAAGGGCGCGGTTTTACCCTGGAATTGACCGCAGAAGGGGAGTTGATAATCAGCCCTGTGGTGAACCGAGGTGGAGGTAGAGCCGGGTTTCGACTGACGGGTGCGTTGCATAATTGGGAAGAAGAACACGGGGGCGAAGCCTATGGAGCCGACGCCAATATGCGCCTGCCCGACGGTTCCCGGATTCGGCCGGATGCCCTGTGGCTGTCACCGGAGCAGGTGGCCGCGCTGCCGCCTGTGTCCGACGATAAGGCCATCACGGTTTGCCCCGCTTTCGTCGCCGAAATAATGTCCGGCACCGACCGGCTGCCACCCTTGCAGCGCAAGATGGAGCGGTACATGGCCAACGGCGCTCTGTTGGGTTGGCTGATCGACCCCCGTCGCCGGCGGGTGTACGTGTACCGCCCCGGCGTTGCAGTGGAGATACTCCAAGACCCGGAGGCCATCAGCGGGGAGCCAGTGATGTCGGGGTTTGTTTTCGATGTGAGGCAGCGGATCTTTGCGCTGTATGACGCCGCTAGCGGATAAATTCCATGACAACCGCTCCGACCATCAAAGATACCGTCGCAATTGCGGAAAACGGCGAGTTCGCGCTGTCGCATCCGCTGTGGGTTAACATTCGCCCCATCCTGGAATCGGTGGCCGGAAAGCTCACGGACGAGGAGATCGACCAGTGGTTTGTCGGCCTGGACAGGGCCAATGAGGAGCGCGGTTTCTGCTTGGAACTGACCGCAGAAGGGGAATTGGTGATCAGCCCTATGGTGAATAGAGCCGGCTTGGCTGCCGAAGGCCAACTTTTCGGGAGGCTTTTTATTTGGGTTGAGGCTAACGGCGGACAAGCTGGCGGCGCCAATGCCAATATGCGCCTGCCCGACGGTTCGCGGATACGGCCGGATGCCCTGTGGCTGTCGCCGGAACAGGTGTCCGCCTTGCCGCCCGTATCCGACGACAAACCAATCACAGTCTGCCCGGCGTTTGTCGCGGAGATTATGTCGGGCACGGATACCCTGCCGCCGCTGTTGCGCAAGATGGAGCGGTACATGGCCAACGGCGCTCAGCTGGGTTGGCTGATCGACCCGTACCGCCGGCGCGTGTACGTGTATCGCCCTGGTGTTGAGGTTGAGGTGCTGGAAGACCCGGAGACGGTCAGCGGCGAGCCAGTGTTGCCGGGCTTCGTGTTTGAGGTGCGCAGCCGAATTTTCGCTTTGCACGACGCCGCTAGAGGGTAAGTTCCATGGCAACGGCTCCGACCATAACA
>DAOUHZ010000166.1:0-19204 GCA_034428455.1 Dehalococcoidia bacterium | reverse complement strand
GTTTCATGCCTCAACATTACGACCAACCCCACCCATCACGCCTGAATACCGCCTCCCCAATTGGAACCTTTTTAGACACCCTCTAAGAGAGAACCCTCCGGCCTCTATGACACCGGCTTTGATGACGTTGCCATCACACTGCATAACGATTGGGCAAACATATCAAACCGGATTGGAGAAACCGAATGACTGGCCTCATCTCAGCCGTCCTCAGCAGAGTTCCAAAATCTTGCACTGTAACAACGCTAAACAAGGGACGTTGCATCGTTCGATTGGGACGAACACCAGCGGGCGGAAAGCGGTTGATCATTGACTTTGACCAGCCAAGCTCACACTGGGATGCGAACCGTGGACGCCGTTGTGACTATCTGTTTCTCGAGGAGACTCCCAACGAGCCAGGCCGAGTCCGCCCAATTGAGCTAAAGGGAAACAGCTTTCGCGCTACTACGGTCATCGCCCAACTCCAAGTGGGCGCTAACATGGCGGAACGCCTAATCCCGCCTAGGTTCGACATTGACTACAGCCTGTGCTGGCATCCGACAGCTTGCCCAAAGCAGAGCGTAGAGCAGTCCTAAATGCCACGATAAATTTTCGCGGCAAGCCCAGGCCAATGAAGCGCATCCGTTGCGGCGCTCACTTGCCATAATCACCAGGCGGGTCGTCTCGCCTACAGCGCCCCGCTAATGGTTATATCCAGCAGCGCCGGCTTCCCGCTCTCAAACGCTCGCTGGATCGCCGGGCCGATTTCCGTCGGATCGTCGACCCGCTCGCCGTGGACGCCCATCGCCTGCGCCATCATCGCCAGGTCCAGCCGGTTGGCGAAGTCCATGCCCACGTAGTCGCTGGCCCGTTCCCGGTCATCCAGCATGTCCCGCAGGTAGACTTCCATGTTCACCTTCAGGATGCGGTAGGCTTGGTTGTTGCAGATGGCGTAAACCACGGGGATGTTGTACCGGCTTGCCGTCCACAGCGCCTGCACCGTGTACATGGATGCGCCGTCGCCCACCACCGCCAGCACCGGCCGGTCCGGATGCGCCAGCTTGACCCCCAGCGCTCCCGGCATGGCCCAGCCCAGCGCGCCACCGCGAATGCCGTAGATGTCTCCGGGCTTCTCGAAATCGAAGGCCCGGTTCACCGCCGGCCGCGAGGTCACCGCCTCGTCAGCGATGATGGTATTGGGTGGGACAGCATCCGCCAGTTCGTGCATCATTCGCTCCACCGGCATTGGGGAGTTGTTCCACGTGGCCGCGATGCGCTCCTGGTAACGCTCGGCGTCCCGCTCCCGCGCCGCCGCCAGGGTGGCAGCCCGCGTCGCCGCTGCCTCCCGCTGGCCCCCGGTCATGTTCGACTCCAGCGACACCGCGAGGTCGGCCATGCCGGCGGCCGGGTCGGCCATGATGCCCACTTCCGTCGGGTAGCTCTTCTCGATCTCCCAATAGTTGCTGTCCAGGTGGATCAGCTTGGTATCCGGATTCAGGAAAGGCACATCGACGTACAGGAACGACGCGAATACGTCCGTTCCGACTGCCAGCACCACGTCCGCGTTTTGAAACTGTCGCGCCGTGGCCGCGCTGTTGGTGTTCAGCATCCCGCCCCACTGCGGGTGCGCCGTCGGGAAATTCACCTCCGAGTACGAAGTGGCCACAACCCGCGCCCCGGTCTGTTCGGCGACCCGAACCACCTGCTCCACGGCGTTCGACTGCGCCACCCGATCCCCGACTACAATCATCGGGTTCTCCGCTCCGGCCAGCAACTCTGTAGCTCGGTCCACTGCCGCCGCGTCGGGACGGATGCGGAAGTAACCTTCCGAAGAGGCCACGGGCTCGAAATCCACCTCTTCGTCCAGCGTATCCCAGGGGAACGACACGAACACCGGCCCTGTCGGCGGCGTCTTGGCTTCCTTGAACGCCCGCCGGATCGCGACGGGAATATCCGACGCGTGCCGGATCTCGATGCTCCACTTGGTGTACTGCTCGGTCATCTCCACCAGGTCACCTGAGAGCACGGGCTCGCTGATGAGCATCCGCGTGTCCGAGTTGCCCGCCGTCAGCACCAGCGGTGTGCCGCCCCGGAAGGCGTTGTACAACCCGCTGATCCCATTGGCCAGTCCGCCGGCGATGTGGATGTTCGCGAAGGCCGGCTTACCCGTGGCGCGAGCGTAGCCGTCGGCCATCCCCACCGCCGTCCCTTCCTGCAACGCCTGTATGTACTGCAACTGTGGGAAATCCTGCAGCCCGTCCAGGAACGGCGTCTCGCTGGTGCCCGGGTTGCCGAAGATGTATTCGACCCCTTCGGCGACCAACATCTGCGCCAGAGCGTGTTTGCCCAGCATTCGCGTCATAATCTGCCTCCCGCGCCTTTGCCGTCATTCCGGCCCAGGCCGGAATTCAGAGTTGCCGTTATTGATAGATCATCCATTCCAGCAGGTTGTTGTCCGGGTCCCGAGCGTACAGGCTGACCGCCGGCAGCGCACCACGCAGCTTTGCTCCCTTGCGCGGCCCAGGTCCCCGAATGACCTCCACGCCAGCGTCCGCCAGCATCTGCTGGCATTCTTCCACCGTGCCGTCCCAGACGAAGCAGATGTCGGTGCAACCCGGTACGGCCGTCGGCCCTCGATAATCGGCCAGGTATCCCTCGGGGTGCACGTTGATTTTCGAGTCGCCGATCTGGATCGAGAAGATGTTGGCCGTGCCGGCCCGCCATTCCTCTTCATCGTTGATGTCGAATCCCAGCTTCTTGTAGAACGCCATCAGCTGTTCCGCGTCGGCGGTGGGCATGGCGATATGATCAATCCCGATGGTGCTCATACCTTTCCCCCTTTTGTATTGCTTGTACTCTCTGGACAACCGTTCCCGCCATTCTTTCGGGATGTAAGGACGCTTGTCAAAGCCGTTTGGATAGATTTCTCGGGACGGCTTGGCCTCAGCCCAGAACGTTTCGTCAAGCTCCGGGTTGTCCGGGTCCGCGGCGATGCCGGCCAGAATAGCGGTTTCCTCTTCCGGGGTAGCCCAAATGTGGCCCGGCTTAAGCTTGGGCATAATCCCTATCCTCCCGTGGGTTCGTCTTCCGCAGGCTAATGATGCGCCTCCTGTTTCCACGCCAAGTATAGACCACAATGTGCAGGCGACCACCGATGTAACCGGTGGTTACCCAACGTTCTTCCCCGTGCGTGGTATTCGACCGTTCCACAGCGGTCTCCCACTCAAAATCGTAAATCGCGGTGAAGTCGATGTCGTGCTTGTCCGCATTCTCCCGCCGCTTCTGTTCGTCCCACTCGTAGTCATTCATGGGCTTCAGTCAGCCGCTTGTGATTGCGCCGCTGACTGCCGGGCCAGGAAATCCAGGACAATCCGTTGCGTATCGCCGGCGGCATCGTTGGTCATCAGGCCGTGTTCCGCGCCCGGTATTTCGTGCAACTCGGCGCCGGCGATTCCTGATGCCAGGCTGCGGCCGCACTCCACGGGAATCCGGCTGTCCGCGTCACCGTGGACCACAAGCGTGGGCATTTTCAGCTCCAGCAGCCGCGACTCCAGGGCATCGCCGATGTCCAGGTACGCCTGCTGCGTGGCAGCAATTCCATCGATCCGCGCCACGTTCTCCGCGGCAATGCGCGCGAACCGTTCCGGGTCGTCGTTCATCAACTGGGGAAATCGCTCCGAGATAGCCTGCTCCACCGCCGCGGATCTCCCCACCTCGGCGATTCGTTGCTTCAACCGCAGCAGTTCCTGCCGCCGGATCTCCTGCTGGGCCTCCTCCGAGTAGCTCATCGTGTTGATGAGAATCAACGTGTCCGTCAGTTGCGGGTAGTCCAGCGCGAACTGCATCGCTATCGGCCCTCCGGCCGACGAACCCAGGATGTGGGCTTTGCCGATGCCCAGATGGGCCAGCAGTTTCCGCAGATCCCGGCCGCAGTTCGCCATGTCGTACCCGTCCGATGTCGTATCGGACTCGCCGCACGCCCGCCGGTCGTAGAACACGCAGCGATACCTCTCGGACAGCGCGTCGGCTTGCCGGTTGATGGTGTCCTTGCTGCCATCTCCGCCCCCCAGACCGCCGTGAATCAGCGCCAACGCCGGCGAGTTGTCGTCGCCAAACACTTCGTAGTGCATCCGGTACCCGTTTATCTCTGCAAAAGCCATCGTGCCGTTCCTCCCGCGCGCCAATCCCAGTGCTGCCCAATATAGTTTACGGTCTCATCTGCGGCAATGCCCGTTGCGGTCAGATCTCAGCGCTTCAAGAATGGTATGATCGGTGCAATACGGCAACCCCGCCTGACCGCGCCCGTCGAGGTTCAGCATGACCACCGCACACCCCGCCAACCCGCCGGCGGTATCCGCTCCGGCCGAACGATTCCGTCTCCCCGATATTCCGGAGCGACACCCTGACGACATGACCAGCGTTAACAATCTGCATCAATACGGCGCCATTCCCAATATAGTCCAGCATCTGGGAAACCCCGAAACTACTATCGTCAGCGCCGAGCATTACGTCGTCCCCTGCCCAGCCTACGTCGCCAACGAGAGCCGCTACCCGGACCTGCTGGTGGCTTTCGACGCCAACCCGGCGGCCTACCAGGCCAGCAACGGCTACATCGTGTCCGAGCAGGGCAAACCGCCGGACTTCATCTTGGAGGTCGCCTCGCGCCGCACCGCCAGCGACGACTTGACGGGGAAGAAGGACTACTACGAGGGCTTGCGAGTAGTGGAGTACTGGCTGTTCGACAGTGGGGCGCGTTTCTACGGGTTCACGCTGCGGGGTTACCGGCTGGTGGACGGGAAGTACGAGGAGATAGAGGTGCTCGAGATCCAGCCCTGCGTGTTCCAGGGTTACAGCGCCGCGTTGAACCTGATCCTGAAAGTGGAGGACGGCCGTCTGGGCTGGCACGACCCGGCCACGGAGGAGCACATTCCAACCCTTCAATCACAGACCGCCCGGGTGCAGGAACTGGAAGCCGAGCTGCGCCGCCTGCGCGGGCATCAGTAGCCTACGCCGGTATGCGAACTCACCCGCCGCTCACCGAGCAGCCCGACTGTCCTGAACGCGCGGCAACGGATGCCAAGCGGCTGATCAAGCGGGCGCGTGCCGTCAGCGAAGGCCGGGAAATCTAGTACTGACTAGCCTGGCTTAAATCAGTACCATGGCAAGAGCGTCGGCATTTTCAAACCCGGAGCAGTAGATCCCCGGATATTGATTTCCGATGAGTATGTCTCACTGCTTCCATGCAAGCACGAACTTGCCGCCAAATATAGCTGCCGAGTGCGAGGATGTGGACCCGGGTACCCATATCCGCTCCGTTTTAGTTCTCTATCATGGCTACTGAAGCGAGAAATTACGGATATCGCAATACCCAAGCGGTTGGGTATATGCTGTTATTTGTGGCGATTTTTTCACTGGTGCCCTTGATGATTGACGTTGGGGGCGGAAGCGAAAATCCATTCCTAATGAACGCTGTTTGGAGGTTTGGCGGCGTACTGGGGGGCTTGGCCTATTTGCTGGTGCGTTTTCGGTCTCTGATATTTGATCGTCACAACTTCCTAAACATGGTCAGCCAATCATTCGGCTGGATGATGTTTTTTGCAGCCTTCGGGAAGTTCGAATTCGTATGGTATGCCTTATCAACAAGGTTCATAGACATCTCAGCGGCCGCTATTCTGTATGAAACTTGGCCTATACTCATGGTATTCGTAATGTCTTGGTTATTCCGTGGAGAAAGTCGTTATCGCCGAATCACTGCTGGCACTGCACTCTTGCTGGTGTTATGCTTTCTAGGATACGTATTTGTCATCGCTAGCGAGGCAGAGAAATTTGACAACTTGGAATCCACTGAGAGGCTTGAACTAGTTCTAGGTGTGGGGTTGGTTGTATTCGCTGCTGTTATTGGCGGTGTCCATAACGCGGTCATCTTTAGATGGGGTGCCAAACTAAGCGAACGGCTCTTTTACTCAGGCAAAAGTGACAGCTACGATTCCGTAGGTCTGTTTGGAATATTGCTGGGACAAGTAGTTAGTCAGCTGTTTTGCTTATTCCCAAGTTTTGCCATTGGGTTTGCTACCGGCGAATCCTTGTCTCGCCAAATGGTCATTCCAGCCTTAATTGCGGGAATACTTGTAAGCGGGATTTCTGATATTTTGTTCAGAAAAGCGAACTCAATCACCGATAATTTGGGTGTCAATGCCATAGCATATTCAACGCCGGTCGCGGGCTTAGCTTGGCTGGTAGCATTTGGCCGCGTCGGTGATGTGTCTATTGACCTTTTAACTATCGGAGCCGTTGCCCTCATATCAGCCAACCTCCTCATTAACTTTGAGGCCGAAGTCCGCTTCGGTTTCAAAGCCCTTATCATCGCCCTCTGGTCCTGCGGCGCCTTCGTCTATCTGCGCGACGATTTTATGCACCTGCTGCCCTTCCATGACTGGCTGTGGCACCGGGAAACCTACCTGGGCTCTGTGGGCCTGTCGGCAACCGTCTTCATCCTGCTGCTGACCTTCCGGGTGGCCCGGCTGGCGCCACGCACTCAGGACGAGGACAACCGCGTCTTCGCCCTGCACCGAGCTGTGGAACTGCTTGCCAGTCGCAACCTGATCTCCCCAGAGACCAGCGAACACATCCGCAGCGTCGACAGCGCCCGCAACCCGGAGGAACTGAGGATCGCCTACACTCAGGCCAAGCTTTGCTTCGCCCGGGCCGCCGCGGTTTATCACCCTGACGCCGACCGGAAACTGCTGGCTGATGCCGAGACCCAGCTCAACATGATGGTGCATTCGCGACAGCAGGGCGTGGACTTCGGGGAACTCTTCGCCCTGATGGTCTTCGGCGGCAGCACCGTTTTGCTGTCCCTGCTTTCCAGGCCGGAGGTCACGGGATGGACGGCATTCATCTACGAGATTTTCAGCGTCCTGTTTCCCGCTGTCATCGTCTTCTTGATTGTCAGCGTGTGGGACCTGCACCGCGACCGCGCCGAATTGGTGCTGGCCACCCGATCCGGCGAGGAAGGCTATGGCGTGATCTTCCGCGACCCCAAGAACCGCCGCTTTGAACGGACAGTCTCCACCATCATCGGCCTGGGCATAGCTGCCACGTACGCCGGTCTTCTCTGGTACAAGTGGATTGACTGAAACCGCGGGCCTTTTCAAAGTTGTCCCGTCGCTCCGTAGTCCCGTCATCCCGTGGTCCCGTCATTCCTGCGAAAGCACGAATCCAGAGCCCCGCCAGCTGACTACGGTCTGGATTACCGCGCAAGCGGGAATGACATTTTTGCGGGATTGCTATAATGCCCTATGGCGATTGTACGCATACCCAATCGCATCCCCAACCTGGCAGGAAACCGCCTGGCTATCGCCTATATGCTGCTGGCGGTTACCCTGTTCTCATCCCTGCCTCTGGTCATTGAACGGGGCGGCGGTGCCGAGACGCCCTTTCTCTTTAACGCCGGTATGAACGCCGGCGTTGCGCTGGGATGCCTTGTCTTCATTGCCATCCTGTATCGGCGTCTGCTCTTCAATCTGGCCAGCCTGCTGGTGATCGCACGGCGAGCCGTGGATGTGAAATTAGCGCTGGCAGTGGTTGCCACCTTCAACTTTGCTCTGTTCGCCTGGGCCTCTCGCCTCATTGATGTCTCGGTCGCCGCCATCCTCTTTGAAACTTGGCCGATACTGCTCATCCTGTTGATGACCCGGCTCTTCCCGGGTGGCACCCGATATCGGGAACCGGCCCCGGAAATGATGCTCCTGCTCGTTTTGGGTTTGGCCGGTGTCGCCTTCGTGGCGGTCGGACAGACTGGCGGGTTCGCTGATATCCCACCCGGCGGTCTGTCCGCGCTCCTTGTTGGCGTAATCCTGGCTGTAGCGGGATCCGTCGCCACGTCGTTCACCGCCTTCAGCTTCCGGTGGGGAACCGATGTCGCTCATGCAATCCCCTGTGAAGTCCGGCAGAGCATCGGTGAGCACTCGCTGGAGATGTTCGGCCTGCTCGTTGCTTTTTTCATCGCCAACACCGTGGCTGCCGTTCTGAACGGCTTTGCCGGCATGAACACCGGCGAGGCCATGGATTCGCGCACACTGCTCACCGCCGTCGTCCTGGGCGGGACCATCAACGGCGTCGCCAACGTGGCCTGGCGCAAGGCTAATCTCATTACCGACAACTTGGGCACTAACGCGCTGGCCAATACCACCCCGGTGTTCAGCCTGGTCTGGCTGTTCCTCTTTTTGGAGGTCGCTCCGGAACGTCCCGATTATCTGATGATCGGCGCGGTGGGGATCATCACCGTCAACCTGCTGATCAATTCCGAGGCTGAAATTCGCTTCGGCTTCAAAGCGTTGTTGCTGGGGCTGTGGGCCTGCGGCGCCTTCGTCTACCTGCGGGACGATGTGTTGCAGTACCTGCCCTTCGGCGAATGGCAATGGCCCGGAGAGACCTATTTTGGAGCGCTGGGGTTGTCGGCAACGGTCTTCACTTTGCTGCGTTCTTTCCGGGTGGCCCGGTTATCCACCCAGACCCAGGACGAAGACAACCGCCTGTATGCAATGTTCCAGAACCTCGACCTGCTGGCCCGCCGCAATGTGATTGACGGAGCCGTCCGGGAGCATATTTTGGACATTGACGCCGCCGTTACTCCTGAAGGGCTGCAAGAAGCTTACGGGAAGATCAGAAGCTGCCTGGCCGACGCTGTGGCGGCCAATCCTTCTCCCGAAGACCGCGCAGATCTTGCTGAAGCGGAAATCCAACTCAACGTAATCGCCCACTCTCGACAGCAGGGCATCGAGTTCGGTGAACTCTTCGCCCTGATTATCTTCGGTGGCATCACCATATTCATTGGGTTGGCCTCCCGCCCTGGCGTGACCGGCTGGATAGGCTTTCTGGTGGAAATGCTGGTGGTGCTGTTCTCTGCTGTCATAGTTTTCCTCATCGTCAACGTATGGGATTTGCACCGCGACCGGGCCGGCGAGATTTTGGAAAGGCGGCTATATACACACAATGCTGGCAATGGTTTGACCCGTTACTACTACTACAGCTATGGCGTTAAGTTCCGCGACGCCGTCAACCGGCGCTTCGAGCAGACTGCTTCCGTCGTCATCGGCCTGCTCGTCGCGGCTGCCTTCGCCGCGCTCCTATGGCAAAAATGGATGCCTTGATAACGGCGGGCGATTCGCCGCCTCGATTCTCGCCTGAACGCGCCGGCCGTCGTGCTAAAATTGTGGAACAGGTTTCTCTGACCCATGACGACCCAGAACCACATCTATTTCGATCACGCCGGCACCACGCCCATGGACGAGCGCGTCCTGGAGGCGATGCTGCCCTATTTCACGCGGCTCTACGGCAACGCCTCCAGCGTCCACACCGTCGGCCAGGAGGCGCGCTACGCCCTGGACGCGGCTCGTGAGCGCGTCGCCCGGGTGCTCAACTGCCGCAACCGCGAGGTCGTTTTCACCAGCGGCGGCACTGAATCCGACAACGCCGCCATCCGCGGCGCCGCCTACGCCATGGAGGAAACCGGACGCCACGTCATAACCGCCGCCGCCGAGCACCACGCCGTGCTCCACGCCTGCCAGATGCTGGAAAACCGGGGCTGGGAGGTTACCTACCTTCCCGTCGATGACTATGGCCGCGTGGATCCTCAGCAGGTCGCCAACGCCATCACCCCGGACACCGCTCTCGTTTCCGTGATGTATGCCAATAACGAGATCGGCACCATCAACCCCATCCCGGAGATTTCCGCCGCGGTCAAGGACCGGGCCCAATCTCTCAGCCGCACTATCGTCATGCACACGGACGCGGTGCAGGCTGCCGGCTTCCTGGACTTGGACGTTCGCCGCCTCGGTGTGGACATGATGAGCCTGTCCGGCCACAAGTTCTACGGCCCCAAGGGCGTCGGTGTGCTCTTCCTGCGCCGGGGAGTGCCCTATCTCCCTCTGATCACCGGCGGCGGTCAGGAGCGCGAGCGCCGTTCCGGAACCGAAAACGTGGCCGGCATCATCGGTCTTGCGGTGGCCCTGGAACTGGCCGACAACCAGCGAGGAGAAATCGGCGCCCACTGCGCCGACCTGCGCGACCACATCATCACTGAGGTTCAGCATCGCATCCCTGATGCCATCCTCAACGGCCATCCCGTCGACCGGCTGCCCAACAACGTCAACTTTTCCTTCGATGGCGTGGAGGGAGAGTCTATCCTGCTCGGATTGGATCTCCAGGGCATCGCCGCCAGCAGCGGCAGCGCCTGCAGCAGCGGCTCGCTGGAGCCTTCCCACGTGCTTTTGGCCTTGGGCCAGACTGCGGATACCGCGCGTGGCTCCCTCCGCGTCACTCTTGGCAAGCACAACACCGTCGCCGAGGTGGACCGTCTGTTGTCCGTGCTCACCGACCTCATCGGCGACCTGCGCCAGCTGCCTACTTTGACCGGAACCGGCGATGACTAGCCTCCACGGTCTCGTTTTGATCCGGCGGATTGCGCCGGTTTTGCTGTTGGCGTTGCTGGTACTGGCGGCCACTCTGGCCTGCTCTTCACAGTCGCCCAACATCGGCAGGTATTACAAGGGACGGATCCTCCACGTCAGCGTCGCCGATTTGCAGCGCACCGACGAGTTGCGCTGGACCACCTCCACGCGCCTGCCCGCCCAGGGCGCAGTCGGCGATCCCCTATACAGGCTGGCGCCCCAGTCGGACGAAAACGAACTCATCCTTCTCCGGGTCAGGGTGGAAAACCATACGGCAACCAGCGCCATTGTCAACGTCGATCGCGATTCGGCTCAGCTTCGTGACTTCTTTCAGGGCAAGTACGCGCCTATTGATGTCGGCGCTCTGGCGGAAGAGGCCGAGATCCCAGAAAGACCATCCGACCGTTGCAACGTGCCCGTGAACCCCGAGTCTCCTACGGAATGCGTCAGGTTCCTCTGGAACGCCCTCTACGAGGAACAGCAGCCCGACGGCCAGCTCAAGCTGGTCCATCGAGCCCAGCAATTGCCCCGGGGAACCGGCCTGGACGGTTGGCTCGTGTTCGAAGTCCCCAGGGACACCGAGTTCCGCTCGTTCCGTTGGGGCGCCGGCGATACCGTCATCATCGACTTCTAACTGGCCTGTATCGGCGAAGTCAGCGGTGACTCATGTTTGATGGACGATTTGTCACCAGGCCATCTTACGGATTTGAGCCGGGGTCAAACCGCATATACAGGGTGGTCGTCACCCTCATGTACGCTTGGATCGCTCTCGGGCTGTTGGTGACCACCACAGCCACTTGGCTGGCCCACAGGATGGGGATCTTGGGCTACATTGGTCTGGACGGACTTCTGACAATCATAGGTGTCACGATCGCGTTTGTACTGTTTCTGTCATTCGTCGTGCGTCGCGTGCCTGTGCTTGTTGGCGCTTCCCTGTACTGCGTGTGCGCCGTGTTGGTTGGCGTCTCGGTGTCCATCATATTTGGTATCTACACCACCGAGGCAATAGTGCTGCCGTTTGCGATGATCGCGGGATTGTTCGCGCTGATGAGTGCCAGCGGATTTGTTTCTAGGCGCGACCTTTCCAAGTGGTGGATGCTGGTGCTGTTTGGCCTGCTTGGACTTGTCGTCAATAATCTGGTCAACCGCTATATCTTCTCCACTTGGCTGTTTGAACTCATAACGATCGTTGCACTGCTATTGTGTCTGAGTCTTGCCTGTTGGCAAACCAGAAGAGCCAAAACCGCCGCGCAGGTGGCCTCCCTCGCCGGCGATACTACTACCACAGGCCGGATCGCCGTCATCGGAGCAGTTCAGTTCTACGTTACCTTGCTTGGGATCCCTTTCTACTCGTTTGGCGCGGAAGGCTGTTCCCCTTCATGAACTCCTTCTGGCGTGGCTAGATGGCTGATCCCGATTCTTTCTACCGATTGCAGCCTCCCGTTGGCCGACGTGTGTTCCACCTTGTCGCGGCCAGCTGCACCACCCTTCTGGCCCTGGCCATGCCTGAGCCGTCCTACATGACCCTGGTCGGTGGCGGCGCTCTGCTCTCGCTGGCTGTGGACGTCGGTCGCCAGCGCGCCGGTTTCTTCAACCGCGTCTACCTGGGGATTTTCAGGACCATCCTGAAACCGGCCGAGGCCACCGACATAACCGGCGCCACCTGGCTGTTGATCGCAATCTTCTTTGCGTTCTACTTCTTCGGCATGGAGGTGGCGCTGCCGGTTCTGATGTTTGTCGCCGTCGGGGATCCGACGGCGGCGCTGGTCGGGCCACGTTGTCCCGGTCCGCGGGTTTGGGGCAAGTCGCCTCTGGGCAGCCTCGCTTTCATCGCCGCCTCCCTGGCCGTCTGGTCAATTCTGGTGGCTGCGGGATTCGGAGCCTGGTCGTGGGCGGTGGTGGTTACCGCCGTCGTGGCCGCGGCCGTGGAGTTCTTGCCGTCGCCATTGGACGACAACCTTACGGTTCCGCTGATAGCCGGGGGATTTATGACGTTGCTGAGAGCCGCCGGACTGTGAGCGCGCCGGCCCTAAACCGCCGCGCCGTCGTACTCGATAACCTCGGCCCGCTGCCGTTGGAAGTTGAGGTACGACGCCTTTGACATCGCCGGACGGAAGGACGTTGTGACCCGCTTCGCCCCTTCGGCGTTGTCCGCCAGCAGGTCAATAACTGACATCGCCATGATTTTGGCCGGGTTCACCACCGCCTGCTGGTAGTCGGCAATAACGTAATCCGAGCTGTGACCCGCACCCTCGGCGCCCGCGGTGTAGGGGTGGATCGCCGGAATGATGTGGCTGAGATCACCCATGTCGGTCGAGCCGCCCCGATTGCGCGAAGGGGGCATCATCAGGACGCGGTTTTCCTGGAGCAGCCCCTTCGCGTTGACCCTGAACACATCCAGCAGGTTCTGGTCGTGCCGCATCGGCAGGTAGCCCGGTATGTTGGTGATCGACACCGACGCTCCCACCGCCAACGCCCCAGAGCGGAAACACCGGTCCACGATGTCTGAGTAGCGCACCACCGCCTCCGGAGTGCCCGACCGCACGCGCCATTCCAGCCGCACGTCCGACGGAACCGAGTTCACCGCCTGCCCGCCGTGGGTCATGATGCCGTGGATCCGCACCGTATCCGGTTCGCGGTAGAGTTCCCGGTTGGCGTTGATCGCTTGCAGCGCGAAGTTGGCCGCGTTCAGCGCGTTGATACCCAGGTGCGGTGAAGATCCGGCGTGGGCCGCGCGGCCCATGAACCGCACGTACTTGACCACGTGCCCGTTGCTCGTCCCGCCCATGGCGAACGAGTGCGAACCCATGTCGCTGGCGGTGTGGCACATCATCGCGATGTCCACGTCGTCGAACTCGCCCAGCCGGATCAGCTCCTGCTTCCCGCCCATGAACTCGATCTTGCCCGACTCGCGCAGGTCCAGCCGCCGCGCCACCTCAATGAACTCCTCCGCCGGCACCGCGAAGGGCACAATCTCCCCATTAAGCTCGGACAGTACCTCTGGCGTGGATAGCCCCATGACGGCTCCCAGCATCATACCGATCTGACAGTGATGCCCGCAGGCGTGGGCCGCTTTGGTGTTATCCGCCGCAAACGGATGGCCGTCCACGATCAGACTGTCCAGTTCCCCGATAATGGCCACGCGCGGGCCGGTTCCGGCTCCCCCTTTCAGGTTAGCCTTGAGCCCGGTTAACGCCAGACCAGCGCGGAATTGCAATCCTAGCTTGGCAAACTGCTCCGCGACGACTCGGGCGGTCCGATATTCGCTGTATCCCGGCTCCGGGTGTTCCAAAATGTCTTTGGACACCGCGATCAGGTCGTCGCTGTGCCGGTCAATCGCGGCGCATGCCGCCTGCTTCAGTTCTTCGCGAGTCGCCATAAGTCCCAATCCAACCCGAAATCCGGTCCATCCTGTCCATCGATGTAGGTTATTATCCGTCCTTGAAGGTCTCTTCGGACGCCAGGCTCCGCATGAATTTCAGATATTCCCGTGAAGTCATGTCGGGACGGTGGTTTGCCACCACCCGGTTGGCCTCGCTCGCGCCGTCGGCCATCAGGTCGATCACCGTAGACGCCATGGCTTTGGCTCCCGTTACCACGGCCATGTGGTAGTCTTGAATTACATAATCCGCCCCGTGGCCGATGCCGGTGGCGCCGCCCACGTAAGGATGCAGCGCGGGCATAATGGCGCTCACGTCGCCCATGTCGGTGCTGCCGGTGCGGTGCTCCGTGCGGCCGATGTTCTCCGCGCCCACCAGCTTTTCCGCGTTGGCGCGGAATATGGCCCGCATCCGGTCATCCTGGAGCATCGGCAGGTAACCGGGGATGGTCTGGATGTTCACCGTCGCGCCCATCGCCATGGCCCCCGCCCGCAACGCGCGGTCAACCTTGCGATTGGCGTCCATGATGGCATCCAGGGTTTTCCCCCTGACGAAAGTCTCCATCCGCACGTCCGCCGGTACTGCGCTCACGGCTTCGCCGCCTTTGGTGATGATGGGATGCACGCGAACCGTGTCGGTGTCCACGAACGTCTCGCGGTTGAAGTGGATCGCCGTCATTCCCAGGTTGGCGGCGTTAAGCGCGTTGATCCCCAGGTGTGGCGAACCGCCGGCGTGGGCTCCCTTGCCCACGAATTGGATCCGCTTGGCGACGGTGCCGTTGTTGGTGCCGGTGAGGCAAAGCTGCTTCTCGCTGGGGGCGCTGGTGGTGTGCATCATCATCGCCAGATGCACGTCGTCGAACTCGCCCAGCTTGATGAACTCCGGCTTGCCGCCCAGGAATTCGATCTTGCCGTCCCGCCGCAACTGGTCCCGGTATTCGATCTCGATGTATTCTTCAGCCGGCACCGCCATGGACAGTATGCGCCCGCTCAGGTGGGGCAGCACGTCGTCCCGCATCAGGGCCCTGGTGACGCCCAGCATCATGGCGATCTGGCAGTGATGCCCGCAGGCGTGGGCCGCGCCGGTATCCGCGTCGGCGTGCGGGTGCTCGTTCACGATCAGGCTGTCCAGCTCGCCCATGATCGCCATGCTCGGCCCTTCGCTGCCGCCGATGATTTCTCCGCGCAGGCCCGTCATGCCCAAGCCCGACCGGAAGGGCACTCCCATGGCCGCAAACTGCTCGCCAACCAGCGCCGCAGTTTTGAACTCCCGGAACCCCGGCTCAGGATTGGCCAGGATCTGCTTGGACAGGGAGATCAGTTCCTCGGCGCGGGAGTCGATCTCAGCGAATGCCCGGTCCTTCAGTTCTTCTTTTGTCGGCATCCAAAGCCCTCCGGGGCAATCTGGGGCCACGCTCGGCGGCCGCGCGCGAATGGTAACATAACCTGCGTGGCGTGCCTAATGAGCCCGGCCGGGATCGCTCGCAGAGCCTACTTGCTTCCTGGGGCCCAGCGTGACTTGATCGTCAGCAACCAGACCTTGCCGGCCTGTAGCACGTTAGGTTCAAAATAGATGAGGACGTTAGCCGCGACAATAGCGGCCGCTCCGATGAGCAGGTAATCCACGCGCGCCACACTGATGCGAGAGAAAATAGCCAGCCATAGCAACGAGAAAATCGGCACGGTGTAGCCCAGCGCGTTAATGCCGAGATTGTTGGTATTCAGAATAGCCGTCCGGTACAGGATGCTGGCGATTGCTTGCACCACTCCGCCGCCCACAACTGCTATTGCCAGATCCTTCCCCGTTATCGCTTCGCCGCCAATCAACCCACCGGCGATGTGGATTGGCGTTGAAACTACGCTCGCAATGGTGAAAGCGGCGATTACGCAAAACAAATCAAGGGAACTGCCTTCTGTCAGTCCTGCTGCAGTAGACAGCTCCCGGCTTAAACTTACTCCCCACCTGAAATTGAACGCGGCCTCTATGACTGAAGCTGCGGCCGCCAGCATCGCCAGGACTATGCCCAGGGCGAAAATCGGTCCGGAGTCCAGGTGAAGCAGTTCCCCTGGATTTGCTGTTTGGCTGGCGATTACGAGTATGAAGCCGACGAATCCCAAGGCTACCAGGAGAAATGTTGTGGCGGAAGTTGCCCTGAAGCGGTTTTCCTTCTTGAACAAACGCCCGGTGAACACAATGAGGAATATCGGCCATGTTTCCAACAAAACCGCGGCAATTGCAATGTCGATAAAACGAGTGGAATAAGTGAACAAGGCGAACTGAAAACTGCCGATTATTACGAAAAGCATCGCCCATCCGAAGATTCGTCGCCAAATCATTTGCCAGACGATACGATTGCGAAGCAGTGCGCCGTTGCCTATTGGCAAGAAAAGAAGGCATCCGATGACGACGCCAAATCTCCAGCCGGCGTTGAACAGCAGCGGCTTTTCAGCGCCGTCTCCCCAAGCGACCACCAAGGGTATTATGGAAAAACCCGCCACCGTGAGCATCATATAGCCCACGGCAGATCTGTTGCCGGTTCCCTTCAGACGGAAAAACGACCATGATGATGTTCGAGAAATGACTCCCCCGCTTTACCTGCTTGGACGTCATACCGGCCTGCATCATAGCACGCTGTATCAGGCTATAATCCTCCCATGCCACTGCGAATCGTCATCTCTCCCCAGGCTTTCAAGCACAGCATCGGCGCGCGTGAAGCCGCGCTGGCAATCCAGTGCGGGGTCCTCCGCGCCGCGCCTGACGCCGAAACCATCCTGATCCCCGTGGCCGACGGCGGTGACGGGACACTGGCCGCGCTCATCGATACTACCGGCGGCGCTTACCGTGAGGCCACAGTGACCGGTCCTCTCGGCGAGCCGCAGGCGGCCCGTTGGGGCGTCATGGGCGATGGCGAAACCGCCGTCATCGAGATGGCCCTGGCGTCTGGATTGGCCCTGATCCCTGACGACCGCCGCGACCCCCGCCGCGCTACCACTTACGGCACCGGGGAACTGATCCGCGCAGCCCTGGACGATGGCTACCGACGCATCATCGTGGGCTTGGGTGGCAGCGCTACCAACGACGGTGGCACCGGCATGGCATCCGCCTTGGGCGCGCGGTTCCTGGATGCGAACGGCGATCAATTGCCGCCCGGTGGCGCTGCGCTGGCCGACCTCGTCCGTGTCGACGCTACCGCTTTGCACCCTGCGTTATCCGAAACCACCATCATCGGCGCCACAGACGTTACCAACCCCCTGTGCGGCGATACGGGCGCCTCCGCGATCTTCGGTCCGCAGAAGGGGGCGACGCCTGATATGGTAGCCGAGTTGGACGGCTGCCTGGCGAATTTCGCTGGTGTGGTCCAGTCCGACTTGGGCATCAACGTGCTGCATACGCCCGGCTCCGGCGCCGCCGGCGGACTGGGAGCAGGGCTGATTGCCTTCGCCGGCGCGGAACTTCGCTCGGGGATCGACATGGTCTGCGACGTGCTCGACTTCGACCGCCATGCCCCAGGGGCCGACTTCGTCATCACCGGCGAGGGCCGGGCCGATCGCTCGACGGCGTTCGATAAAGCGCCGGTTGGCATCGCCCGCCGCGCCCGTCAGTTTGGCGTGCCCACGGTCCTGATGGCCGGCAGCCTGGGGCCCGGCTACGAGACCCTATATGAGCACGGGATTGACGCCATCCTGCCCATCGCAGAGGAACCTGCCGCCCTCGAATCCAGCCTCCGGCGCGGCTCCGAACTGCTGGAAAGGGCCGCCGAGCGCGCCATCCGTCTCTACGACTTGGGTCGCCGCCGCTGATGCCGCCCTTCAGCTTGGATTTAGAACACTGGCTGCCCAGACAACCCGGGGAAGTGTTCGATTTCTACGCCGACGCGTTCAACCTGGAAAGGCTGACTCCGCCCTGGCTGCGTTTTGAAGTCGTCACCGCCGAACCGATCACGATGCAGGCGGGCGTTGAAATCGATTACCGCCTGCGCCTGCACGGCCTGAGCTTGAGATGGCGCAGCCGCATCACCGACTGGGAACCGCCGCACCGCTTTGTGGATCAGCAAATCCGCGGGCCTTATCGAACGTGGATCCACGAGCACACGTTTACGCCGCACCAGGGCGGCACCCTGGTCGGTGACTACGTGCGGTACGACATGATTGGCGGCTGGTTGGCCGACCGCCTGCTGGTGCGCCGCGACCTGAGGCGCATCTTCGCCTATCGGCAGGAGCGCTTGGCCGAAATTTTCGGCGCCTAGGACGCTCCCCGCTGCTGTCGCGATCCGGTCAGCTGATACGTGAGGACACGAATTGCAGCACAATACCCGCCAGCTCCATCGCCCGCTCGGCGTCCACGTCGTCGAACGCCTCTGACGGTATCCCGCTGGGCAGGTACTCCGGATACCGGGTGATGTCGTAGTACTTGTCCAACTGCCGCGCGTCCGCCTTGATCGTGTCGAAGAACATCTCGAAGATCTTGGCGTCCTCGCACAGGTCGATCAAGGAGTTGCCCCACACGTCCTCCGCGCCCCTCCGGTACAGATACGCCTTGACCGCCTTCTCCGCGGCCTGCTGGCTCAGGAAGCAGGCGACGTTGTAGCGTCCGCCATCCCGGTTGAAACCCGCGTCCTCAAGGTCCTGCTCCGCCTGTCGAAACCAGCGAGCGCCTTCGGCCAAGAAATCAGGCATCGAAAATCACCCTTCCTTGCTTGCAGGCCCGGTACAGCGCCGGCAGCGTGTCTTGCAGTTCTTCAAACTCGGCCGGCGTGTACACCTGCGCCGTCATCCCCACCTGCGAACCGATGTGGTAAGAGAAGAAATCGGCCCGCCGCCCGAACGGGCGGTCCTGGTCATGAACGAACACCAGGTCGATGGTGCTGTCGGGCGAATAGTCGCCGCTCACCATGTCGCCGGTCAGAATCGCCTTCTCGATGCCCAGCGTGGGCAGCACGTCCATTATTTCGGACAGTTGCTGTTCCATCATATCCCGCCTGAATTTGATGAATCCTACTCGCATCGGCATTGCCCTACTCCTTGTTCAGCAGCACCATGTGGACCTCACGCGGCCCATGAACTCCCACCACTATCGTCTGTTCGATGTCGGCGGTACGGCTGGGCCCGGTGATGAAGTTCAGGTAGCTGCCCATCTCGCCGCCGTTCCCCACGTACTCCAGCCTGCGCAGCGCGAACAGGTCGTCCAGCGTGCCCACAATGTCCGACGGCCGCACAATCGCCACGTGCACCGGCGGCACCACCGACACCAGCCGGCTCAGGCCCTGTCTCGGCAGCACGACCACCGAGCCGGTTTCGGCGATGGCGTAGTCGGCTCCGGTTATCCCCATGCCCGATTCGGCCAGCCGTTGCCGCACGTCGTTCCGACTGGCGGGACCGTCGTACACGGCAGGCC
>DAOUHZ010000165.1:0-2070 GCA_034428455.1 Dehalococcoidia bacterium | reverse complement strand
GTTTCATGCCTCAACATTACGACCAACCCCACCCATCACGCCTGAATACCGCCTCCCCAATTGGAACCTTTTTAGACACCCTCTAAGGGACGGTCAGGAGCCGCCGGGAAACTACTGTTGTTCGGCGGACTAGGCTTGACGGCGGCGGGTGGTTGCCTGATCGGGTCAGTCTTTCTGGCGTCCGCAGTCTACACGGGCGGCTCCCAAGCGTTCGGTTTCGTTGTTGGGGCGATAGGATTTGTTGGTGGAGGATCGTGTTTGTTGGCTGGCGTACTGGCTTTGGTAGGCAGCGCTGCTATGAGGCTCGCAAGGTAGTTAGCTCCCTGATCCGGGCGGCGACAGCGGGCCATGTCCCCGTCCGTTCCCGTTGCCGCCGGGGTAATCGTCGTAGCCGGCGTTGCTGAACACGCGGATTTCATTGCCCTGGAAGACGTGAAAGTGGTGGGTGTCACGCTCGGTGCCCACGGTGTTCAGCATATCGGCGTCGATGTCGGATAGGATCTCCTCTATCTGCTCCGGTGTCACGTTGGGGGTGACGGCCACGGCGACGTGGGCCAGGCCGGGCATGAAGTGGGTGTCAATCCGGCCCACCGGCTGCTCCCCATCAAGGATCAGGTACGCTTCAGAGTGGGGAGTGCGAACTTCGCGCTCGTAATCGAAAGGCATTGCGCCAGCCTCACCCGCGAACCTGTCCGTTGCCGCGGACAATCCATTTGTAGGATGTCAGCTCGCGAAGACCCAGCGGCCCGCGGGCGTGGAACTTGTCGGTGCTGATCCCTACCTCGGAACCGAAGCCGAACTGGGCGCCGTCGGTGAAGCGGGTGCTGGTGTTGTGGTAAACGGCGGCCGCGTCCACCTCGTTGAGGAACCTTTCGGCGGCGTCGCCGTCCCGTGTCACGATGGCTTCGGAGTGGCCAGACCCGTAGGTTTGAATGTGGTCCAGGGCATCGTCCAGGCTGTCTACCACTTTGACGGCGGCGATGAGAGCCAGGAACTCCCGACCCCAGTCGTCTTCCTGGGCGGGAATCGTGTTCAGGCCACTGTCCGGGCCGAGAATGGTCAGGGCCCGGTGGTCGCAGCGCATTTCCACGCCCGCGCCGTGCAGTTGGCCAGCGATTTCGGGCAGGCAGCGGCCGGCAACCTCGGAATGCACGAGGACGGTGTCCAGCGCGTTGCATACGGTGGGGCGCTGCACCTTGGCGTTGTAGATGATTCTGGCCGCCATTTCGGCGTCGGCGTCGCGGTCGACATAGGTGTGGCAAACGCCCACGCCCCCGGTCAGCACGGGCATGGTCGCGTTTTCGGCCACAAAGTTGATCAGGCCGGAGCCGCCACGGGGCACCAGCAGGTTGATCTCGTCCTTCATGCGGAGCATGACATCAACCAGCGAACGATCCGTGTCGTCAACGAACTGCACGGCATCCGTTGAAAGTCCAGCCTCGCCGATGGCCCGGTGAACCAGGTCCACCAGGGCCGTGTTCGACCGCAGGGTCTCCTTGCCGCCACGCAATAGGCAGGCGTTCCCTGACTTCAGCGCTAGCGCGACGATGTCGGTGGTGACGTTTGGACGGCTCTCGTAGATGCTGGCGATAACTCCCAGCGGAATGCGACGCTTCTGGACGTCCAGGCCGTTTTCCAGAGTGAAACCCTCGATCAGTTCTCCCACCGGGTCGTCCAGAGACGCGACCCGGCGGACATCGGTAGCCATGTCATTCAGCCGATCCGAGGTGAGCAGCAGACGATCCAGGAAAGCGGCGTCGATGCCATCGGCCTCTGCGTCCCGATAGTCGGCCTCGTTGGCCGCCAGTACCGGGGCCTGCTCGGCCTCCAACGCTCGGGCGATGTTCTCCAGGGCGTGATTTCGGGTTTCGGTAGGCGTCCGCGCGAGTACGGCGGAGGCGACCTGGGCGGCAGCGCCCTGCTCACGAAGGCGGTTGGCGGCGTTCATTTGCAGTTTCTCCCGTCGCGAGTTGGCGATTGCGCTTAGAGGGTGTCTAAAAACCCCCTCTCCCCTGGCGGGAGAGGGTTGGGGTGAGGGGGAATTTCTTCACAATTTCATCTTTCGCATGA
>DAOUHZ010000164.1:0-22559 GCA_034428455.1 Dehalococcoidia bacterium | reverse complement strand
ACTGGAATGGACTGGAACCCGACGCCAAGGGACACATCCATCGCTCCATTACACACTTCACCCTCTGACACTAACTAGCACCAATGGTTTATAGCTGGCACAATAGGTGTACGACCTAAATGTGACGACCTGACTGAATCGCATTTTGGCGAGGTGGCCCAACTTCACCGATGAGTGGTGCTTGTGCGAGCGCACGGGTTCGGTTCGTGGCGCTAATCCGCTGACTGTTAATCCGATATATCCAGCACGGTCGGCATCAGTCCTCGATGAATCTCCAGCTCAAACCGGCTGACGTCGGCGGGGCGGTTGCCGGGGTAGGTGGGGAACTGAGGTGGCCTGGTGTCCAGTTCCATGCCGACGACCGCGGCCGCGGGCACGGTCAACCACTCTGATCCGGGATCTACCAAGCAGGCGAACTCCGGCGGCACTGGACAATCGTTGATTGCGCCCGGCGCAACGGGAACGTCCAGCCGGAACGGTTCATGACTGACGACGCGCCTGGAGACAAACAACACCTCAAAGCTTTCCACCTCGTCAGTGTCAGGGTTGAATCGGGCGATGACCATGTCCTCGATATCGTCGGAGTCCTGCCCCGCGTAGGGCCGGCATTTCCCAACGTACAGCATGTCGCCAATCCGGTCGTATTCAAATATCACTCGCGTATCCATATTATTTCTCCTCTGGAAAGCCGGTGGGTAACGTAGGCGGTCACTATCCACCTGCGCGGCCCGGGATCGCTGACTACCGCCACGACCACGTACTTGCCCAAATCATTGTACCAGCGGCAGAATTGCAGAGAGTTGTCGTCCGGTATTTTGCGTTGTATCCGGTCCGGGGAGGCCAAAGCGAACCCGATATATTCGGGACGATTGGGAAGAAGTTCCCCGTGGCTTTCCCTGATATGACGCTCCCGCTCGTCGTTGAGCTCCACCGATCTGCCCAGGTACGGACACGGGAAGAAAGTCAAAGCCATCAGCTCACTCAAGGTTGTTGGGGGACGCCTGCGGGCTGCCGCGCGTGCCCAGGAACCAGCCGGACCTCGGCCACGGGCCATCGCCCCGGTAGATGCTCTGGGCGTAGGCGGTGAGCACGGCGCCCGATACCAGCGTCAACGCGGACACGAACAGCCAGATCAGGATGATCAGCACCGACGCCAGGGGACCGTAGAACAACCGCTGCGGCGCAATGTACGAGAAGAACAGGGCGAATATGTAGGAGGCCGCCTGGAAAATGACGCTCGCGCTGACTGCGCCGAGAAATGCCCACCGCCAGTGCACCGTTCGAGCCGGCACGTATCGGTACACCAGGAGGAATACGATCACCGACAGCACCCAGGCCAGGAGGCTCGGCCACCAGCGCTGTGCCTCCACAACATTGGCCAGCCCATCCACCCCGGTGGCTCGCAGCACGTACACGATGAAGTCCGGCACGGTGACGTAGGTGAGCACCGTGGAAATCAACAGCCCGAGGGCCATGGCGCTGAGGAACAGGTACTCCCGCGTCTTGCCCAGGATTCCCACCTGGGCCGGTTCGATGCCCCAGGCGCGGTTGACCACCAGTCCCACCGCGCCGAACAGCTTGAAACTGCCCCAGAGCAGGCCGAGAAAGGCGACCAGACCCGTGGCGCCAGCCACCGCCGGCGGCTGGACCGGCCACAATGTGGACACGTCGATGTTGGGAGGAAGCACACCGGAGGAGATGGCGGAGAACCAGGTACGGGCGCCTTCCTCTCCCAACAGCATCGGCAGGAGCTGCAGCACCACCACCGAGAAGGGCAGCAATGACACCATGCCGTAGTAGGCCACGCCGGCCATGAGTTGCTGGTTGTCGTTCTGCATCACCGCCGACACGGTTGCCAGCACCAACCGCACTGAGCTTCTTCGCTGCGCCAATCGCTGAATGTAACGACGAAGATACAGAGCGCGAATCACCGGCCGGATCCGCAGCAATCGCCGGTTGCGGGTCGCCCAGTCGGCGGCTTGGTGCAATTTCGCTTCCAGAGAGGCCATGCGCTATCAATCGGAATCAGTCGATGCCATCCGGTGAACTGCGGCCCAGCAGGCGATGGGTTGGCAGCCTGAGCCACATCCTGCCGATGATGCTGGAAGCGGGGACAGGACCAAAACGTCGGCTGTCCCAGCTGTCGGCGCGGTTGTCTCCCATCAGGAAGTATGCGTCGTCGTCGCACAACCACAGCAGGCCGGGGCCGGACGCGGCCCGCGCTCCAACCGCAAGGTACGGCTCCGACAGCGATATCCCCTCTACCGATACGGCGCCGTCGCTCCCGACGCGAACCAGCTCCCCAGGCAACCCAACTACGCGTTTCACATTGGTCAACAGACTGTCATCTCCTGAAGGCGAAGGCATCTCTGCTACTACGATCGATCCTCGCCGGTAACTCGCGCTTTTGCCCGCCATGCGGTGCACGTGCATCAAGTCTCCGTCGCGCAAGGTGGGGCTCATGCTATCGCCCCGGACCAGAAACAGCGAGCGGAACTGCACCCTGAGTACGCCGATGCCGGCGTTGCGGATGCCAGCCAGCGCCGCGCCGACCCTACGGAAATTATTCCGCGCCACCGTTACTCGGCGCGGGGTTCCCAGAAGGGATAGGACCCCAATATCTTCAACATATCGGTACGCCGGCGCAGCCCATCCAGCGCAGCGGCCACTTCCGGCTGGTGACGATGGCCTTCGCAGTCGATCAGGAAGATGTACCTGCCCAGCTCCTGCTTGGTGGGCCGGCTTTCAATCTTGACCAGGTTGATGTTCCGGCTGGCGAATTCGCCGATGGTGCTGTACAGGTTTCCGGGACGGTCCACCGTGAACGAGAAGCAGATGGACGTGCGGTCGTGGCCGGTGGGAGCGTGGTCGGCGTGAGCGAGGACGACGAACCGGGTCTGGTTTGCGGTATTGTCCTGGATTCCCTTGTCCAGGATCTGCACGTCGTAAATTTCGGCGGCCCGCTGGGGGCAGATCGCGGCGGCCGGAACCCGGCTGCCCTGCATGTCGGCGACGGCGGCCGCCGTGCTCAAGGAGGCTTCCCGTGGAACCGCGGGAAAGCGCGCTTCCAGGTACTCCCGGCACTGAGCCAGGGCCTGCGGGTGGGAGTAAATGACCTCTACGGTCTCGGCCACCACGCCCGGCGCGGCAACCAGGTAGTGGTCGATGGGGATCACCACCTCGTTCTGGATGGACAGGCCGGACTGGGCGATGAGCAGGTCCAGCGTGAACGTGACCGATCCCTCCAGGCTGTTCTCAATGGGCACCACCCCGGCGTCCACCTCGTTGTTGGAGACGGCAGCGCCCACCGCGCTGATGGAGGGATAGGGCGTGAGGACGCCCTGGGGCGAGTAGAGCAGCGCCGCCTGCTCCGTGTAGGTTCCCGCCGGTCCCAGGTATCCGATCCTGTTGCTCATAGGATTACCCCGTCATGCCGGGCGGGCCCGCGGTTACCGGGCGAACGCCCTCTCGACATCCTCGTGGCTGCCAACCACCACGAGAATGTCGCCATCGTCGATCAATTCCTCTTCAGCCGGGTTGATGATGTATTCATTCCCGCGCCTTATGACCATCACCGAGACGTGATGGCGCGTCGATTCGGAGACGAGACCCGCGTCCCGCAGGGACATGCCCCGCATCTTTTCCGGCGGCCGCAATTTGTGCACCCCGGTGTCATCGGTGATGTGCATGAACTCGACGTAATTGGGGCTCAAATCCAGGCTGGCGGCCCGCTCGGCGGCCTCTTCCTCGGGGAAGATCACCTTATCCGCGCCCACGCGGTGCAGTATCTCCGCGTGCTGCGTGTCGGTCGCCCGTGCAATCACATAGGGTAGCCCCATGGACTTGAGCATCATGGTGGTGATGATGCTGGACTGGATCTGGCTGCCCAGGGCCACGACGGCCACGTCCATGTCGCTAACGCCCAGGTCGCGCAGCGCCGTCTCGTTGGTTGCGTTCGCCTCGACGGCATAGGTGACGCGGCCCAGCATTTCCTGCACGCGCTGCTCGTCCTGATCGATAGCGAGCACTTCGTGTTCCCGCTGGAACAGCGTGCTGGCCAGCTTCGCTCCAAACCGGCCCAATCCGATCACGCATACTTGCTTAGCCATGATGATTATCCAATTCTAACGGGTTCTTCGGGGTAGCGGTAGGTGGCATCCTCGCGGGGAGCGAGCAGCATCACCAGGGTCAGAGGCCCGACTCGGCCCACCAGCATCGTCATCATGAATATGATCGAACCGGCGAGACTGAGTTCGCTGGATACTCCCGTGGACATTCCGTTGGTGCCGAAGGCGGACACCGTCTCGAACATCAGCGGCAAGAACGGCAGGTGAGGGTCCGTATAAGTCAGGATGGGAAGCACGATGGAGAGGAACGTCACGCCGAGCAGCGCCACCAGCAGCGCGCGGGACACCAGAACCGGAGCAATCTCACGCCGGAATATTTCCGTGGTGGAGTTCCGCATGGCCGACGACCGGGCCGCCGCCAGGAGCACCGCCACCGTGTTCACCTTGATCCCTCCGGCCACCGATGCGGTGGACCCGCCGATGAACATCAGGCCGGCGAACACCAACTGGGTGAAGTCGCGGGTCGCGCTCCAGTCCAGGGCTGCGAACCCCGCCGTGCGCCCGCTGACGCCGTGGAAAATCGCCGAGCCCACGACGCCGTGGCCGGAGTGGTCCCACAGCACGCCGTTCCACTCGGCGAACAGGAACGTCAGCGCACTGAACCCGTAGAGGAACGTGGTCAGGATCAACACCAGCTTGGTATCGAGGCTGAACCGTTGGAAATTGAACAGGAACAGCCCGGGCCAGCGCCGCCGCGACCGGCTCGGGCTCCAGTTCCGGCGCATGTCCATGATGAAAGGCCATCCCAAAGCGCCGGCGATGATCAGCGGCGTTATGACCCACATCAGATACGGGTGCGCTCCCAGGGTCTCCGCATTGCTGCCGCCCGGCGAGTTGGGCAGGATCGAGAACCCGGCGTTGTTGAGCGCCGACACCGAAAGGAACAATGACTGCCAGACGGCTTCCAGCATCGTAAAGTCTGCAACCGAACGCATCCGCAAAAAAATCAGCGCGGCTCCAACCAGATAGCCGATGAAGAACGCCACCACAATGTTGCGAGCCACCCGGGTCAGGTTCCGCGCCGAGACGTCGCCCACGGTGTCCTGATACACGTCCTCTTCGAGGGCGGTCGCCCGCCGGCCGATGAACGCGATCAGCACGGTGGCCGCGGTGATGAACTCCAGGCCGCCCACCAGCATCAGCACGAAGATGACCGCTTTGCCGAACTGGGACCAGAATTCCGGCGTGTCCACCACCGTCAGCCCGGTGACGGTGGAAGCAGAGATCGCCGTGAAGAACGCCACGCGCAGGCTGGCCGCGACTCCGTCTGCGGCGGCAAGGGGCAGAGCCAGCATTGCCCCTCCGATCACGTTCAGCATCAAGAACGTGAGCAGCAGCAGCAGCGGAGTGGATGACCAGCGGCGCGGCGGGGTACGGTGGCGGCGTATGGGAATGCGAACCGGGTCGACCCGACGCACTCGCCACGACGAAACGTCTTCGCCGGGCTGGGCGAGATCGGCTGCCGCTTCCGGCTCGCTTGAGCCGGCGTTACCGCGAGACGGGTCGTTCACTGGGAAGCACCGGACGCTGGTTGGGGCGCAGATTGGGGATACCAAGCGCAGGGTTGGGAAGCGTGCCAGACGAGGGCAGCGTCATTATGACGGGGCAGGGGGATATGTCAATCGCAACTGGGTTCGCGCCACGCTATCCGGTTTGTGTTAATATCCGCTGTGAAACAACGTCACAAGAGGAGGGATCATGGGTTCCATACGACTGTACACTGGCGACGACGGCCATTCCCACATCGAAGAGATCGACCCACCGTCCCATCCGGTGTGGAGCCAGGTGCAGGACGCCAAAGGAATCATATTCCGTGCTTCGCCTCCGGGGTACTTCAGCGACTGGCACGTGGCGCCTCGTCGCCAGTACATCATCACCCTTTCCGGAGAGGCGGAAATCGGCCTGGCGGACGGCACCGTTCACCGCCTGGGGCCCGGCGACGTGAACCTAGCCGAGGACCTCACCGGCCACGGCCACACCACGCGGGTAGTCGGCGACGTTCCACGGGTAACGGCCACCATTCATCTGGACGACTGACCCGTTCAACCGCCCGGCCAGCCGTTCCTGCTGGCCGGGTGTTATACTGTCAGCCGCCGCGGTGTCCCCAATATGCGTGTGCTATATTGAGGGTCGCCACACTTACGTTTGCTGGGCGCCATCGCCTCCGCCGCCCGCGCCCACGATATTGAGGGTTGCCTTTTTATGACCACAGCCCAGCGTCAAGTTGAGCTCCGATTCGACGCGGTCGGGATTGACCGCAAGTGGCAGGAGCGATGGGAACGCGACGGGATCTACCGGGTGGACGACGACGATCACCGTCCGAAGTGGTTTGAAATGACCATGTACCCGTACCCGTCCGGTGACCTGCACATCGGCCACTGGTACGCCATGGCGCCCTCGGACGCCCACGCCCGGTTCCGCCGCATGCAGGGCTACAACGTTTTGCATCCCATCGGGTTCGACGCTTTTGGTCTGCCCGCCGAAAACGCGGCTATCTCCCGTGGCATCCATCCCTACGAGTGGACCATGTCCAACGTGGAGAACATGCGCCGGCAACTGCGTTCCATCGGGGCGATCTACGACTGGGACCGGGAAGTCGTCTGCTGCCTGCCGGAGTATTACCGCTGGAACCAGTGGTTCTTCATCAAGCTGTACGAACAGGGGCTCGCCTACCGCGCCAAAGCGCCGGTGGTGTGGTGTCCGTCTTGCCAGACCGTGCTCGCCAACGAGCAAGTGCTCAACGGCGAGTGTGAGCGGTGCGAGACCCCCATCACACGCCGCGATTTCGAGCAGTGGTTCTTCCGCATCACCGACTATGCCGACCAACTGCTGGACTTCGACACGCTGGAGGAGTGGCCGGATAAGATCCTCACCATGCAGCGGAACTGGATCGGCCGCAGCGAAGGCGTGGACATCGGGTTCGACATCTCCGACTACAATATCGAAGAGCGGGAGATTCGCACCTTCACCACGCGCATCGACACCATATTCGGCGTGACCTTCCTCGTGTTGGCCCCGGAGCATCCCCTGGTATCCAAGCTCACCTCGGAAAGCCGCCGGGCGGACGTTGAAGCCTACGTGGACCAGGCCCGGGCCGCTTCCGAGATCGACCGGATGGCCGCCGACCGGGAGAAAACCGGCGTGTTCATCGGGGCCTACGCGCGCAACCGCCTGAACAATGAAAAGGTGCCCATCTACGTGGCCGACTACGTCCTGACCACCTACGGCACTGGCGCCGTGATGGGGGTGCCGGCCCACGACCACCGCGACTACGATTTCGCGCGGAAGTACCGGCTGCCCATTCGCACCGTGATCGCTCCCATAACCTGGGACGGCAGTGAACAACGCGAGGCATTCATCGGCGACGGTTTCATGACCAACTCCGGCGCCTACGAGGGCATGACCAACGAAGAGGGGATGGAGGCCATCGCCAACGACGTGGAGCGGAGGGGCTGGGGGCGCCGCGCCGTCACCTACCGTCTGCGCGACTGGCTGATCTCCCGCCAGCGGTACTGGGGCACGCCCATCCCCATGATTTATTGTGACGATTGCGGCGTCCAGCCCGTACCCGAGGCTGATTTGCCCGTGCTCCTGCCCGAGGACGCTGAGTTCCGGCCCACCGGCGAATCTCCGCTGGCCATCAACGAGTCCTTCGTGAACGCGGTGTGCCCGAAGTGCGGTGGCCCGGGCCGCCGCGAAACCGACACCATGGACACCTTCATGGACTCGTCCTGGTACATGCTCCGCTACTGTACCCCGCAGTACGATGCCGGGCCCTACGAGCCCGGCGTAGCCGGCGACTGGATGCCCGTCCAGCAGTACACCGGCGGTGCCGAGCACGCGGTGATGCACCTGCTCTACAGCCGGTTCTTCATCAAGTCGCTGCGGGACATGGGGATGCTCAACATCGACGAGCCGTTCCTGCGCCTGTTCAACCAGGGGGTCATCCTGGGCAGCGACCATGAAAAGATGAGCAAGAGCCGCGGCAACGTGGTCAACCCCGACGACGTGGTCGGCCAGGTCGGCGCCGACGCCGTGCGCTGCTTCCTCATGTTCATCGGCCCCTGGGACCAGGGCGGCCCGTGGAGTGACGAGGGCATCAACGGTGTCGTCCGTTGGCTCAACCGCGCCTGGACGCTGGTGGAGCACGACCCTTCCCAGCTGGACAGCATGGATACCGACGCCGATGCCGTGCGGGAAACCCAGCGCATCCTGCACCAGACCATCCGCAAGTGCTACGAGGATTTGGACAAGTTCAAGTTCAACACCACCATCGCCTCGCTGATGGAGCTGGTGAACCACCTGAGCCGGGTGTGGAACGACGGGTCGGTGGACGGCGCCACCTGGCGCGACTGCATCGAGAAGTTCCTGCTCATGCTGGCGCCCATCGGCCCCCACGTGGCGGAAGAGTGGTGGGAACGTACCGGCCACGGCTACAGCATCCACCAGCAGCCCTTCCCCAGTTGGGACGACGAGTTGGCGGCGGAGGATGAGCTGACCCTGGTGGTGCAGGTCAACGGCCGTCTCCGTGACCGCATCACGGTTCCGGCCAGCATCGGCGATGACGACGCCCGGGAACGCGCGCTGGAAAGCCCCAGGGTCCAGTCCCACATCGACGGCAAGACGGTGCGCAACGTGGTGTACGTGCCCGGCCGGCTGGTGAACGTGGTGGTGGGGTAGCGAGTGAACATCATGGGCGAAGTTCGGACCACGTTGGGAATCTGGTCTGCTGACGGTTCTGCTTTGCTTGAGGTGCCAATGACTGCCGATACCGGAGCTACCTACTGTCAGTTGCCGGGGAACATATTGCGCGCTTTGGGGTGGGAAGCAACCGAAGGACAGCGTCCTTACACCTTGGCCGACGGCTCGGAAGTCAGCGCCGGGATGGGCAGAGTCAAAATCCGCTACGGCGAAACGGACAGCGAAGAGTATTTTCTGTTCGGCGAATCCAACAGCATCTATTTGATGGGCGTGGAAGCGTTGCAGAATCTGCTGCTGGGCGTTGACCCGGTTAATCATCGTCTGATTCACATCGTGCCGGACGCCTGATACCGAACGGAGGAGGGACGACATGGTCGCATTCAATGTGACTTTGGGCATTTGCGCCCAGAACGGCTCGTATGCGAAACCGTTGCGGGTTAAGGCCAATACCGGAGCCAGATACACCCGATTGCCGGGGAACGTGTTGCGAGAACTAGGCTGGGAACCGAGCCCTTATGACCTGCCCTGGGGTTGGCCGATGTCGCTGGTGTACCAGACCGGATTGCAAGTAGGCGAGGTCAAATTCCGCGTTGATGGCGAGGACTACCTGCACAGCGTTATTTTTGGCGCTGACGATTGCGAACCTACTCTGGGAGAGTGGTCGGCCGAAGGATTTGTCCTGGAAGTTGACGAAGCCAACCAGCGCGTCATCCCCATGCGTGTAATCTACCTCTGATTTGACACCGTCCATTCGACTGTGACCACATGACCCTCGTTGAAAAATACGCCCTGCTCCCGGAGGAGATCGACCGGCAGAGCCTGGTCATGGTGGCCGACAGCCTGCGCGGCGATGCTGACGCGGCCGGTCTGCCCGAAGCGGAGCGCTACGTGCTGCACCGCATCGTTCGCGCCGAAGGCGACCCGGAGATCGCCGCCGACGTTCGCTTCAGCGACGGTGCCGTTGACGCGGCGTTGGCATCATTGCGGGAAGCGCGGCGAGTGGTCACCGACGTGCGCATGGTGCAGGTGGGCATCTCCCGGGCCGCGCTGGCCCGGCGCGGAGTGGAGACCGCTTGCCTCATCGACGCCCCCGAGGTCGCCGAGCGCGCCCGCCGGGAGGGCACCACCCGCAGCGTCGCGGCCGTGCGCGAGCTTGCGCCGCAGATGGACGGCGCCGTGCTGGCAATCGGCAACGCGCCGACTGCGCTGCTGGCCCTGTTGGATCTGATTGACGCCGGCCAGGTGTCGCCGGCTGCGGTGATCGGGATGCCGGTGGGCTTCGTGGCCTGCCCTGAATCCAAGGCCGAATTGGCCGCGCGAGACGTGCCGCACATCACCATCCTGGGACGACGCGGGGGGAGTTCTGCCGCTGCTGCCACCGTGAACGCCCTGCTTGACCTGCTGGAGGACTGAACCCCGATGGCCGACGCTAACGATGCCAACAATGGATCCGGAGGTTGGGGCGTGGTGCTGCTGTGCCACGGCAGCCAGCGCGGGGCCAGTCGTGACGAGTGTTCCTGCGCCTGGGCCGCTGACGGCCCCCGGTTCCCGGCATGGTGTCTGGGCTGTCCCAACACGCCGGTCGGCCTGTGGGAGGCGGCCAGCCGCCTGGCCGATTCTCTGTCCGACGATGCGGAGCAGGTCATCGTCTCCTGCCTGGAGTTTCTCCCGCCGCACCCGCCGGAAGCCGTTTCCATCCTGGCCGACGCGGGCCTGAACCGAGTGGTCATCGCCCCATACCTGCTGGGCAACGGCAAGCACGCCACCCTCGAAATGGATGAGGTCCTGGAAGACATCGCCGCCAAAACGCCCGGCGTTGAAGTCCGGCTGGCCGACGGTCTGGGCGCGGACATCCGCATCGCGGAGTTGGTGCGTGAACGCATCGCCGCACTGCCTCAGGCGGTGCGAGAGCCGGCTGACAGTGGGCCGGTGGGCATATTGCTGGTCAAAGCCGGCACCCAGACCCGATACGATGATTGCCTCTGGCTGAAAGAACTAGGTGGTTGGGTCGAGCGCGACCTCGGCGATGGCTACGCGGTAGAAGTGGCCCAGTCCCATTACGGCGATCCGACCATGGAGCACGCCGCCGCCGCGCTGGTCGACGAAAGGGGTGTGAGCAGCATCATCTGCGTGCCGTACGTTTTCTTTCCCGGAATGATTTTGCGCCGCAACGTGCTGGGAACCATGCACAGGCTCCAGGAAGCCTATCCCGATATTCCCATGTCGGTGGCGCCGCCCCTGGGGGTGGACGACCGGTTGGTCTCGGTGGCCCGGGACCGCGTTCGCGAAGCGCAGGCTCGGGCGGCCTGAGATTCCGGTGTGATACCATCGAAGTACCATAGTCGCGGGTCCGAGGAAGGTCGGGCATGACCACCACAGCGTCTACATTTGCCATGTTGCCCTATGTCAAGAAGGGCGAGATCGATTACGCCGCTCTGGAGTACAACCCCGATGAGCCGGAGCCGATGCCAGAAGCCATGGAGCAGGAACCCGTCGTAGCTGAAATCATCGGTATCATGCACAGTCGGTTCACCGACTTCATGACTCGTCCCGACGTGTTCCTCAGCAGCAACACCATCCTCTGCTATGACCCGACCAACCTGAACGTGCGCCGGCAGCCGGACATCTACCTGGCCTTCGGCGTGGATCAGGCTGCAATCCGCCGGCGCAAGCTCTATCTCCCCTGGGAAGCGGGCAAGCCGCCCGATCTGGCCCTGGAAGTGGGTTCGGAAAGCACCGGCTCCGAAGATACCATCGCCAAGCACCGGGTATATGCCACCGTCGGCATCCTCGAATACTGGCGGTTCGACCCCAGTGGCGGGGAGCATCACGGGGAACCGATGTCCGGGTGGGTTTTGCGCGACGGCGCGTACCATCCGGTGGACCTGACCACTGAACCCGACGGCATCCTGAAAGGGTACAGCGAACTGATGGAGTTGTACCTGTGCTGGGACGAGGGTTGGCCCCGCTTCTATGACCCGGCCGCCGAAACCTACCTGGAGAACTGGCGGCAAGAGCGTGCCGCACACGAAGCGGAACGGGCGGCGTATGAGGCCAGGCAAGCCGAATTGTTGGCGGAAAATGAACGTCTGCGGGCGCGGGTGCGCCGGCTGGAATCAGAGAGCTAACGGGAAAAATCGCTCTTCTCTGCGGAAGCGGTAAAATACTACAGTGAACACTATGTCCGACGCAGCCCGGAATAACGACTCCGAACGGCCCGAAAGCGATTACTCGCGCCCAACCAAGCGCGACCCTCGCGGGATGCGGACTGGCTACACCACCGGCACCACGGCGGCGGCGGCGGCCAAGGCTGCGGTCATCCTGATGCTGTCCGGCCATGCTCCCGATGAGGTGTCCGTACCTTTGCCCGGCGGGACTGGCCGAGCCACCCTCAAGGTGCACAACAGCTGGCCCATGGAACCGGCGGAAGGCGTCCGCTGCTCTGCCATCAAGGACGGCGGCGACGACCCCGACGTGACCCACGGCGCGGAGATCGTGGTGGGCGTGTGGCGGCTGCCCGACGGCAACAAGGGCCTCCAGATTACCGGGGGTCCGGGCGTGGGCACGGTGACGCGACCCGGCACCGGCATCGAGGTGGGCGAGCCGGCCGTGACGCGGGTCCCCCGCCGCATGATGGCTGACGCCGTGGCGGAAGGTCTGGAGGAATGCGGCTGGCCGGCCGATACCGGCGTCCGCGCCCGCATCTCTGTTCCCGACGGCGAGGAGATCGCCAAGCAGACCACCAACGCCAGGCTGGGCGTGCTGAACGGCATCAGCATCCTGGGCAGCACTGGCGTGGTGCAGCCCTTCAGCACGGCGGCCTGGCGCGCCAGCGTTCACCTGGCCATCGACGTGGCCTCGGCCAACAACCTCGATCACCTGGTGCTGTCCACCGGGACGCGCAGCGAAGAATACACCCGCCGGTTGCTGGATTTGCCGGACATGGCCTACATCGAGGCCGGCATCTTCTCCGGGCCGTCCATGAAGCGGTGCGTGAACAAGGGCATCAAGCGGGTGGCCCACGTGGGCATGGTGGGCAAGTTCTCCAAGATGGCCATGGGGTATTTCGTAACCCACGTCGCCGGCAACCAGGTCGATTGCGGTTTCCTGGCAGATCTCGCCGGACAGTGCGGCGCGTCCGCTGAGCTGCAAGCAGAGATGGCCGATGCCGCCAGCGGCCGTCACTTCCAGGAACTGGCCCAGGAGCACGACGTCATGGGAGTGTTCCCCCTGATGTGCCAGATGGTGTGCTCGGAAGCTCAGAAATACCTGGGCGATGGCGGCGATGCGATCATCGTCGACGCCTTGTGTTTCGACTTTGAAGGCAACCTCTTGGGATCGGCGAGCACGTCCCCGGACGGTATCCCCATGCGGCCCACGTCGGCAGCGGTGGTTGATGGCCAGGGCTGACCTCGCCGTGGAGACCGCGCTGGACACCGGTCGGGCGTTGGGGCTATCCGACGACGCGTTGGAGCAGCGCCGGCCGTTGCGCGGCCAGATCACCAAGTCGGAGGTGAGGGCGGTGAGCCTGTACGCCTTGCAACTGCGCCCGGACAGCCTGGTCTGGGACATCGGGGCGGGCACCGGCTCCGTCGCCGTGGAAGCGGCGCGCATCGCCCACCGCGGCTGCGTCTACGCCATCGACAAGGATGCCGACAGCGCGGACCTGCTCCGGAACAACGTGGCCCGCTATGGCGATGGTCGCGTCTCGGTGGTTATCGGCGCGGCGCCCGATGCTCTGAGCGAACTGCCCGACCCGGACGCGGTATTCATCGGTGGCGGCGGAACCGCCATGCCGGAAATCCTGGGGTCGGTGCTCCGGCGTCTACGCACGGGAGGACGGGTGGTAGCCAATTTCGCCGTCATGGAGCGGGCCAATGCAACCTACTCAACTTTGCGGGACGCCGGCATGTCGCCGGAAATGACCGTTGTATCCGCCGCCCGCGGTCGGGAGCTGCCCGACGGCGCATTGCGGCTGGAAGCCATGAACCCGGTATTCATCGTGTGGGGGCAAAAGGAATGACCACAGGCTCCCAAACCGGACGCCTCTACGGCGTTGGCGTCGGCCCCGGCGACCCGGAACTGCTGACCGTGAAGGCGCAGCGGGTGCTGCAATCCGTCCCCGTCATCTGGGTGCCGCAGGCCGGGATCAGCTCCGAGAGCTACGCCTACACAATCATCAAAGGCATCATCGACGAGGAGCGGCAGGAGGTGGTGCGGGCCAAATTCCCCACCAACGATGAAGCCGCCGCCGGTGAGGTCTGGCGCGCCGCCGCCCGCGAGCTGGCCACCCGCCTGGAGGCCGGCAGCGACGTGGCCTTCATCACCGAAGGCGACCCGATGCTGTACAGCACCTTCGCCTACGTGCTGGAAACCATCCAGGAGGAGTACCCGCACCTTTCGGTGGAGGTGGTGCCGGGGGTGTCGTCGGTTATGGCAGCGGCCGCTTCGGCGGCGGCGCCCCTGGTGCATCATGGCCAGCGCCTGGCCATCCTGCCGGCGGTGTACGGCATCGACGATCTGCGCGAGGCCATCGCCCTCTACGACACCATCGTCCTGATGAAGGTCAACCGGACCCTGCTGGACGCCCTGGCGAACCTGGAGCGCCTGGGCCTGTCCGGACGCACCATCTACGTGCGCCGTGCCACCACCGAAAGCGAACGCGTGGTCCGCAACATCCAGGAACTGTCCGCAGAGGACCTGGACTACTTCTCCCTGCTCATCATCCGACGCTGACTACCCCGACACTACGGAGGCACGACCACATGGCGAACGACGGCAAGGTCTACATCATCGGCGCCGGCCCGGGAGATCCCGAGCTGCTGACCCTCAAGGCCAAGCGGATCATCGACGACGCGGATGTGATCATCTACGCCGACTCGCTGGTGCCGGAAGAGATCGCCGGTTACGCCAAGCCCGGAGCCGCGATCTACGGCAGCAAGGTGATGGCCCTGCCTGAGATCATGCAGGTAACCCTGGAGGCCGTGGCCGAGGGCAAGACCGTCGCCCGCATACAGAGCGGGGACCCGTCGCTGTACGGCGCCACCCTGGAGCAGATGCGGGTCCTGGAAAGTGAAGGCGTCGACTACGAGATCATCCCCGGCGTCAGCGCCGCTTTTGCCGCGGCCGCGGTGCTCAAGTCCGAGCTGACCGTGCCCGAGGTTTCGCAGACGGTAATCATGACCCGCGCCGAGGGACGCGTGCCCATGCCCGAGGGAGAGGACCTGGTCAGCCTGGCCCGCCACGGCAGCACGCTGGTTATTTTCCTCAGCGTCACCCGCATGTTCCGCATCGCCAACCAACTCCAGGAAGCAGGCTATCCCGCTGACACGCCGGTGGCGGTGGCCTACCGCGTGGGCTGGCCGGACCAGCAGATCATTCGCGGCACCTTGACCGACATCGCCCAGAAGGTGCGCGACGCCAAAATCACCCTGCAGGCCCTGATCATCGTCGGCAAGGCGGTGGACCCCAATCTGCTGGACCCCGAGTCCGACCAGCGGGTCGCCGTGTCCCACCTCTATTCTGACGAGTACACTCACCTTTACCGCCGCGCCGGACAGGGCGACCACGCGGACGCGGATCGTACCGATCTCTACGAGGCCGGCGGGTACGAAGTGCAACCGGAACGCGCGGTTCATACCTCGGCCGGCGACGACTAGCCGCCATTTGCTATGCCCGATACGGACGTTGCCTCGACCCAAACCGCCATCGTGGCGGTTTCCCGTCCGGGGGCTGCTCTGGCGCGGCGTCTGGCATCGTCGCTGCCCGACGCTGCGCTCTACCTGGAACGGCGAACCGGCGGGAATTCGTCCGCCAGCGATGAAGGGCATCGGTATTACGATCTGCCCCTGCGCCCGGTGATTCAGGACCTGTTCTCGCGGCACGGCGCGCTGGTGGTCTTTCTGCCCATTGGCGCAACGGTGCGGCTGCTGGCCCCGGCGCTGGGAAGCAAGCGCCAGGACCCGGCGGTGGTTTGCGTGGACGATGCCGGACGCTACGCCGTGAGCGTGTTGTCCGGACACGTCGGCGGGGCCGATGCCCTGGCCCACCGGGTTGCTGATGCCATCGGCGCGCAGGCTGTCGTTACCTCGGCGTCCGATGCACTGGACGTTACGGCGATCGACCTGGTGGGACGTGACGTGGGGTGGCGTATCGAAGCAACCCCTACCGACCTGACCCGCGCGGCGGCCGCAGTGGTCAACCGCGATCCGGTGGCCCTGTGGATCGACCCCGAAGCGGGCGTCTCGTGGCCTGATGGGACTCCATTATCGGCGAGCATATTTCCCGTAACCTACCTGTCCGATGCACAGGACCCCCGTTACGCAGCAGCCCTCATCGTATCGGACCGGCTTTTTGCGCTGGAAACCGGACGCCCCTTAGTCACCTACCGCCCGCCGACACTGGTGGCGGGAGTGGGCTGCCGGCGCGGGGTGTCGGAAGGGCATCTCCGCGAATTGCTGCTCCACACCCTTGAAGAGCACGGCCTGGCGGCCATGAGTCTCGCCAAAATCGCTACGGCCGACATCAAGGCCGACGAAGCCGGCATTCTCGCCCTTGCCGAGTCGCGCTCCGTGCCCATTGAGACATACGACAGCGCTCAGTTGAACTCGGTCGCGCACGCACGTTCCACGGGACGCAGCGCATCCGGTGTCCATCAACCCACATCATCCGCCGCGCTGGACTTGCTGGGAGTGTTCGGCGTCGCCGAGCCGGCCGCCATGCTGGCCTCGGGAGCCGAAGGGGTGATCGTACCTCGCGCCAAATCCGACCGTGCTACCATAGCAGTGGCGCGTATCCCGCCGGCTGGCGGGAAAGTTTAGAGGAAATGGCGATGAACCAATCGGAAACCGCGCTTCCGGGCGCGGCATTGCTGGCGGAGGCGGAACAGGAAATTGCCCAGGGCAACTACCACAAAGGCGCCGGGCTGGTGTGGCAGGCTTCCATGGCGGCGCTGTCCGCCGTCGCAATGCAGCATGGTTTGCCCTGCCGCAATCGGGAAGAAGCCCGGCAGGTTGCCAAGTACCTGGACGGCATAGCATATTCGACAGAACGACAGGACGGCCTGTCTCGCCATAGAAACTACCTGGCATTCGGAACAGCCGACACGTTCCGTGAACACAACGAAGAGCTCCATGAGTTGGTGTACACCGAACTCCTGTGGGAGCCTGACGAGTACGTCGTGTATCTTGACTCAGTGCAATGGTGGATCGAATCACTGCACCTCCAACTGAAGGACGGTAAGGCGGCATGAACGGCGCCCGACACGCCGCCATATCGCAGATGTTGGTTGAAACTGCCGAGACGTTAGCGCAGCCTCCCCGAACTGCACTGGCCGCTGGAGAATTGCTGTGGGGCGCCGCTTGCCATGGACTGGCCGCGGCCGAGCGCCATCCGGACGGCTCTCACCGACAGCCGCGCACGAGACGAGAACTGTTGCAAGTCATTGACCACTTGCCCATCGGCCGACAAGCGCAACACTATCTCCGCGACGGCTTGCGTTCAACCCAGCGGAGATTGCACGACAACTTTTACACGGGTCGGCTGAGTGATGACGAACTGGCGTATGAAATACGCGTTGGTGTCGATTTTGTCAGGAATTTGCTGCATATCTCGAACAGTTCGTAGGCACCGGTCCACCTGCGCACCTGTTGGTGATATCGTCGAATAATTGTGATCGGGAGAACCTTCGTGAGCACTGGCAAACTCTACCTCGTAGGTCTCGGGCCCGGCGATGCCGGCCATCTGACGCCGGCCGCCGCTGCCGCCATCGCCGACAGCGACGAGCTGGTCGGCTACCGCTACTACATCGAGCAGGTGGCGGAGCCGGCATCCGGCAAGACGCTGCACAGCATGGAGCTGGGCCAGGAACTGGAGCGCGCCGCCCTGGCGGTGGACATCGCCTACGCCGGCAAGACGGTGGCCGTGGTCTCGTCGGGCGACGCCGGGATCTACGGCATGGCCGGCCCGGTGTACCGCATCCTCACTGACCGCGATTGGGATGGCGCGAACCCTGCGGTGGAGTCGGTTCCCGGCGTGTCGGCCCTGCAATCGGCGGCAGCGTTGCTGGGTTCGCCCCTGATGCAGGACTTCTGCGCCATCAGCCTCAGCAACCTGCTCACCCCATGGGAACAGATCCAGCGCCGCCTCGAGGCCGCGGCCGCCGGCGACTTCGTGGCCGCACTCTACAACCCCCGCAGCCGGCGACGCACCAGCCAGCTGGACGAGGCCCGGGAAATATTCCTGAAGCATCGCGCCCCGGATACTCCGGTGGGCATCGTCCGGCACGCCTACCGGCCGGAGCAGGCGGTGGGCCTGGCCGACCTGGGTGGGCTGGATGGAGAAGCTCTGGGCGTGGATATGTTCACCACTGTGGTGATCGGCAATTCCAACACCTACGTCCACAACGGGCGCATGGTCACGCCGCGAGGTTATGAAGCCAGGCGATAGCCGGCCCGTCCACGTGAAATCGAACCCGAACCGACACCAACGCCAGAGGATCACTACATGGACATCTCTGTTATTGCCATCGTCATTGCCGGGGCGGGCCTCGCCCTCACGGGAGCCGGCCTTGCCATCACCGTGATTGTGATGTTGGTGCGTGGCAGCTTCTTGTTGGGCCGCCTGGTCAAGCAAGTTGAAGGCCACGACTCCAAGATTGACGCCCTGGACGCCAAGATTGACGCCTTGGACGCCAAGATTGATGCCAAGATTGACGCCCTGGACGCCAAGATTGACGCCTTGACCGCCGCTATGCATCAGACCAACGCAATACTGGTGGGACTGGCCAACCACACCCATGATGCCGACGGGCGCACCGTCTTTACCATTCCCGCTGGAGACCACCGCTGACCTCTCTTGATGCTGTTATACTGCCGCGAACCCACCTTTCAGGAGGATCTACCGTGGCAGCGATACGTGCGAACCGGGTCAAGGACAAGTTGCGGCAGGGGCAGCCGGCCACCTGCATCTCGGGCCTGATGACCAGCGAGATCATCGACTTTCTCGGGCCCCTCGGGTTCGACTCCGCGTGGATGGAGTGCGAGCATGGCCCGGTGGACTGGGAAGCCCTGGGCGACATGACGCGGGCCTGTGACCTGTGGGGCATGGCGTCCATCACGCGCTGCAACGCCAACGACGCCGCGCTGATCACCCGCACGCTGGACCGCGGCTCCATGGGTATCGTTCTGCCCCACGTGAACACCCGCGAGGAGGCGGAGGCCGCCGTCGGCGCGGCAAAGTTCGCCCCACTGGGGTATCGCGGAATGTTCGGCGGCCGCCAGTCCTTCGGAGTGTCCGACTACGTGCACCGCGCCAACGATCAGACCATGGTGGTCGTGTTGATCGAAGAGGTCACCGCGCTGGACAACCTGGACGATATCCTCAAAGTCGACGGAATCGACGTGTTCTTCGTGGCCCCTACCGACCTGTCGCAGACCATGGGACACATCGGCAACGTCGGACATCCCGAAGTGCAGTCCGCCATCGACGATGCCATCGCCCGCATCGTGAGCGCCGGGCGCACCGCCGGCACCCTGGTCAACGACGACAACGTGGCCTCCTACGTGGAGAAGGGCGCCCGCTTCCTGATGACCTCCTGGAACGCCTGGGTTGCGCGCGGTGGCGCCGAGTTCCTCAACCGGATACCCTGACCCCACCGGAGTTGCTGGCAATGGCCCAATTCACATCCACTAACGCTATACAACGCCACGCGGTGCAGGTAGAAAGGGGGTCAATTCAGCTCACTTACCTGGACCGGCGTCGTCGGCTAATCGCGCATCTGGTCAACAGCGCCATTGCCGGGGGTTGGCTCTTGGCCGTAGTGCAGATCATCTGGATAGAGCCTTGGCTGCTCACGAAATGCGGCGGTACTGTTGGGCATCTGGTCATTGGGGCGCGGGTGGTCGATCATCGCAGTGGAGGGCCTATCTCCAGGCAACAAGCCAAACGCCGTTCCTATCTGCAATTCCTGGGCATACTGATTATCCCGGGCATCATAAACTGCATGATGGTGCTGTTTCGCGCCGACCGTCGCCATCTGTACGATCTTTGGGCCGGGACGGTAGTAATTCACGACGCCCGTTCCTTCGGTGAGCGATGGGAACAGGCGAATGCCGAGGATGCCGCCCGCCGGCACAGTTAGCTATGGCCATTAACGGCGGAGTAGTCTATTCCGAGCCGGGGGAGCAGCCTGGTGCAGCTGCGGGTTCGGCGCCGGTTCTATCAGCAGCAAACCCGATTACCCGCCTGTTCGCGCGGGTGATTAACGGCGTGACTCTGTTCTTCCTCACCTGCTGCTTCTGGCTGGCGACTTTCATCATCATCGGGGTCGCGGTGGCAAGCGACCTGATAAAGACTATCTGGCCCCAGCTGAAGGAGTTGGCCGTCGGCGATGTATCCGACGCCGGCAACGTTATTGAAGACGCGCTTTCGGATTACTGGGAGACTTATTCGGTAGGCACAGCCGCGTCAGACATCGCCGTGGTAGTGCTGGTTCCGCTGGGCGCTGCGCTGCTGGCCTTCGTTCTACGCCTGCTGTATCTGGCGCTTATGGTGCGGTTTGCCGGCGGCGATTTCGGCCATCTGGTTTTGGGGTTGCGTGTAGTGAACTACGGCGACGGGCGACGTCCGTCTTTTGGACAGGCGCTGGGTCGGGCGCTGCTGAAACAACTGGACGGGCTGATTATCCCCTGGCTGGTTAACGGCGTGATGGTGCTGATCGCTTCGGAGCGGCGTCACTTATACGATATCGCCGCCAGTACCATGGTGGTTAGCTCTGGGCGAACTGCGCTCCCTGCCACAGAATCCCAAACCAGGTCGCGCACTGAACTGGCAGACGCTCCGCAACTGACCGGGAACCGGGCGATACCACTGCCACCTTCCCCCACTGACTGATTGACTTGCGCTCGCCAGCAACGCCGCATAGGACTGGCGCGCCGGGTTCACTAGTTTGCAAGCGGCATCTGCGCCCGGCCGTCCGCGTCATGGGTGTGGTTGGCCATGGCGGCCTGCAACCCTTCCAGGGCTTGCAGGATGAGCCGCTGGTTTTCCTTCACTTCGTCCATGTCCCGGCGCAGCTCGGCCATGTCGAGCCGGAGCTCTGCAACGTCAGCCTGAACGCCACGCAGGTCCGTCTCAAGCCGGATGGCCCACGCGACTCCACCAATGAGGATAACGACGATTGCGATGGTCGCCGCGATGATGGTGAGGATTTTGCTGACGCGGTCAAGCATGGTACAAACCCGCTCTTATGCGGTGATTTCAGTGTACCATGCCGCAATTGGCGTTACGGTGAGGCTACTGCGTCGCGTTGGCTATGGCCTCCCGCCGTGGCTCGCCGCCGTGGTCTACGTCCCAGTCCCACAGATCGGCGTGGAACCCCGACAGGTTATCCGCCAGCGTGTTGATGAAGTTGCGGACGCCTCGGCCGTGAAACTTGCCCCGCAGGGTGCACACGCCGATGTTGGCCGACGGGAAGAGATGATCCAGGCGCACCACAGCCAAGCGGTCGTGGTCCTCCGGATGCAGGGTGAAGTCGCTGACGATGGCGATGCCCATGCCGATCGCCACGTATCGTTTGATCATCTCGGTGTTGTCCATCTCCAGCACCACGTCGTAGTTGACGCTGCGCTCCCGGAGCTTTTGCTCCACCCGGCGCCGGCTGAGGCTCTCCGGACTGTTCAGGATCAGCGGGAATTTTGCCATGTCCTCAATTGATACCGGATCGCGGTGCAGCAGGTCATGGCTCGGTTCCGTAATCAGGACAACGTTGTAGTCGAACAGCTGGGAGAACTCCAGGGACGGATCATCGGTGGGCGGCGCGGAACACAGCGCCAGATCCACCTCGCCCGATTTCACCAATTGGATCAGGTTGGCGTACGATCGGGCCACCAGGCGCATCCTCACGTCGGGGTATTTGGAACGAAACTGCCGTATGGGCCTGGGCAGATGGTACGAAACGATGTCCGGATACGCGCCGACCACGAACGAGCCGCGCCCTTCGGAGTAATCCATCTGCGTTTTCAGGGTATCGATGGACTCCACAATGGGCGTCACCAACTCGTAGAACAGCGAACCCTCGGATGTGAGTTGTATGGGCCGCTTGATGCGGTCAAAGAGGGTTATGCCGAATTCGCCCTCCAGCTTCCTCAGGTGGGTGGTTACCGTGGGCTGCCCCAGTTCCAGCTTTCTTGCCGCCTTGGATACGCTGCGCAGCCTGGCGACGTGGTAAAAGCTGATGATCTCTCGCAGTTCCATTGACACTACACCTTGATGAATCGCGTGTTACGCCGGTGGATTCCGTAATATGAGCGATATATTATATCAACGGAGCGGATAAAGCAAACCCAAAACCGTTGTCAAGCCGAGGCGCGCCGGGGTAGTGCATCCGCTTGAAAAGCACGGGCGGGGAGACCCCCCGCCCGTGCTGGTTCGGGTGTCAGCCGCGAATTTCACGCCTGGACAACAACATTGCATCCGAATTATTTTTACGCCAGAATATCGCACCTTTTGACGAAGCGGTTGGTTCGCCGGAGGTTTGTTGATGAACGTGTCTCATCGGTTCGGTTTGATTTTGCTGGCAGCGTTTTTTCTTGCTGGAGCAGCATGTCAGACCGCCGCCATCTCGACCAACCGGGTTCCCGGCGTCTCAGAGGGTGTCTAAAAAGGTTCCAATTGGGGAGGCGGTATTCAGGCGTGATGGGTGGGGTTGGTCGTAATGTTGAGGCATGAAAC
>DAOUHZ010000163.1:0-2887 GCA_034428455.1 Dehalococcoidia bacterium | reverse complement strand
GGCTTATCGTCAATCTGTCAAACTTCTATCAGAAATTTAGCCGCAAATTTACGCCACGAGGGTACGTGCCGTCAGGGGATAATTGCCTTCAGTTTCACTCAAACGGTCATTGCGAGCGCAGCGTGGCAATCTCGCAGGGGTAGCGGCGTCTCTTTCACCAACGAGATCGCCGCGTCGCTGCGCTCCTCGCGATGACAAACCGGGCGCGCGCGAGGGTCACACCGAGGTCGCGTCGGGCGGGGCCGGTCCCCTTTCGAGGAGTTCCAGCCAGTTCCCGTCGGGGTCCTGCATGTAGCAGCCCTTGCTGGCCGCGGGATACACCGGGTTGGGCCGCGTCGCCGGCGGGCTGACGAATCTGGCCCCCTTCGCGCTGAGGTCGGCGTAAAAGGCGTCCAGGTCGTCGACGATGACGCCCAGGTGCGACGCGCCCACCTGGTGCCGTTGGGGCAGCGCGACGGCATCCCCCGCCGGGTTCAGGTACTGGATCAGCTCCACCGAGTGGCGCTGATCTCCGACCCCCAGGTACACGATGTGCAGCCGCGCGTCGGGATAACCCACGACCTCCGAGATGAAGTCGCCTTCCAGCACCTGGTCGCGCTCGATGCTGAGACCCAGCAGATCCCGGTAGAAAGCCAGGGAGCGCTCCATGTCGCTGACCACGAACCCCGTGTGGTTCATCCATTGGACTTCCATGTTTGTATGCCTCCCCCGTTTAGTCAGAAGCAGGATTTACCGGATTTTTGGATTGGCAGGATTGGATTGGTTAATGCGACGGTCGGCCGCATCCTGAAAATCCGCTAATCCAGCGAATCCTGCTTCTGACGATTCCTGCGGCTACCGCCCTTCCTTGATGTAGTCCGACACCTTCTCGCCGATCATGATCGTGGTGGCGTTGGTGTTGGCGCGGATGCAGTCCGGCATGATCGATGCGTCGGCCACCCGCAGGCCCTCCAGGCCCTTGACCCTCAGGTGCTGGTCCACCACCGCCAGGGGATCCGAGTCCGGCCCCATCTTGCACGTGCCCGAAATGTGGTGCGACGTTCCCGAGTTCTTGCGCAGCCAGTCGTCCAGCAACTCATCGGACGCCAGTTCCTCATCGGTGGGCATGATCCGTTCCTCGATCAGGTCGGAGAAGGGAGGCCGCTCCGCCATGCGCACGCCCAGGCGAATTGCCTCCCGCATCCGGCGCAGGTCCTCCGGTTCCTGGTAGTAGTTGTAGTTCAGGAACGGCTGCACGTGCGGGTCGGTGGATTGCAACGTCAGCTCGCCCTGGCCCAGCGCCAGTTGCAGGCTCGCGCCCATGCCGAGGTAGTTCAGGTCCTCGTCGATGGCGACGTGGGCCGGCCGGTGCTCGCTGGTCATCAGGTTGGGGCTCAGCTGCATGTCGTTGCGCAGGTCGGAGCCCTCCACCGTGTAGCGCAGTCCCACCTGGATCACCGGCGCCTGCACGTCGGGCTTCTCGCCCTTGCCCCGGTACAGCACCGACGCCGCGGGATGGTCGCGCAGGTTCTTGCCGACGCCCGGGGAATCGTGCACCACCGGGATGCCCATGCTGCGCAGGTGCTCCGCCGGCCCCACGCCCGACAGCATCAGAAGCTGCGGCGACGCCACGGCCCCGCTGCTGACGATGATCTCGTCGCCCTCTACCGTGAAGACCTCGCCGCCGCTCTCCGCTTCGATCCCGATGGCTCGATTGCCGTCGAAGATGATCCGCCGCGCGGTCACGCCGCCCCGGACGGTCAGGTTCAGGCGGTGCCGAGCGATGTCCAGGTAGTTGATGGCCATGCTCATGCGCACGCCGTCGATGGTGTTGCGGGCCCGGGGCGAGACGCCCGTGGACTCGGGATGGTTCTGGTCCTCGTCCTGGGGGAAGCCCTCGTCCAGGCACGCCCGCTCAAAGGCCACGGCGTGGGGCAGCCACTCGGTGCGCGGAGCGCGGCGCACCGGCACCGGCCCGTCGGAGCCGTGGAAGTCGTCGCCGCCGAAATCAAGGTCGGTCTCCAGCTTGTTGAAGTAGGGCAGGCACCTGGTGAAGCTCCACTCGTCGTTGCCCCACTCGGCCCAGCGGTCGTAGTCCTCGGGGATGCCGCGGAACAGCACCTGCCCGTTCACCGCGCTGGAGCCGCCGGTGGCCTTGCCCCGGGGGATCGTCAGGTTGTCCTGCTCCTCGGTGATCTTGGCGGTGTAGCCCCAGTTGTGCGGCCCGTAGGCCGAGAGCCACACGTTGTTGCCCAGCTTCAGGTCGTCGGGAAGTTGCTCAAAGACCGGATAGTCCGGCCCCGCCTCCAGCAGCAGCACGGAACGGTCCGGGTCCTCCGAAAGCCGGCTGGCGATGGTGCATCCGGCGGAACCCCCGCCCACAACGATGTAGTCGTACTTCATGCTCTGGCCTCCTGCATGTGTATCTGCTTTGCGTGCAGTTGCTTGTTGATTGGCGTTTGTCGTGATTGCGGCGCAAACCGGCCGGCTGCTCAAGTCATGTAACCGGCTGACCGCCGGGCCGTGGCCGCAAATCGCCCGTAGCCTAACACCTCGGGCCGATTGTGTCCTGTGTGGAACGCCGACCGCTTGCCGGACAGTCCCCAACTGGCCAAGTTGCCAATGAACAGTGCCATCGTTAGACTCGAACTACCGAGTTTGAACGATGATCAACTTCGCCGACCGAACCATCTGGACCGGGGACAACCTCGAAATTATGACCGAGATTACATCGAAAAGTTCTACCGCCATACTGATATGGAAAACGGACGCCAGTACACGCTCGACAAGCTGACAGCCCCAGGTGGCGCGGCCAAAGGGAACCCTCAGTCGGCGACGCCATCCGCGACGGTTCGGACGCGCAGCCCGATTTCGACACCGCCGTTGCCCGCCACCGCTTCCTCGACCT